>JAUYEO010000100.1 GCA_030689795.1 Desulfobacterales bacterium
ATGAGCACGGAATAGGACAGTACGAAGGACTTGTAAAGCTGAAATTGAACGGCTCAACAAATGAATACCTCCTGATTGTTTACAGGGACGACGACAGACTCTATCTTCCTGTTGAAAGAATGAACATGGTCAACAAATATATGGGGGTTGACGGGATCGAGCCTGTTCTTGATAAAATGGGGGGAAAGTCGTGGGACAGGGTAAAAGAACGTGTGAAGAAATCCGCTGAAAAGATTGCCGGTGAGCTTCTTGAACTCTATGCATTGAGAAAAATCGGAGAAGGTTTCGCTTATGGGAAGCCGGACTCTTATTTCAAGGATTTCGAGGCGGGTTTCGCATATGAGGAGACACCGGACCAGTTTCAGGCAATAGAAGATGTTTTAAGTGATATGGAAAACAAAGTTCCTATGGACAGGCTGGTATGCGGTGATGTGGGCTACGGCAAAACGGAAGTGGCTCTGAGAGCTTCATTTCTTGCAGTCAATTGCGGGAAGCAGGTCGCGGTGCTTGTTCCGACCACGGTTCTTGCGGAGCAGCATTTTTCTATATTTACCGCGCGTTTTGAAAGATACCCTGTCGAAATTGCGTGCCTCAGCAGATTCAGGCCGGCAAAAGCCCAGAAGGCAATAATATCCGGGCTCTCATCCGGAAAAATTGATATTGTCATAGGAACGCACAGGCTTCTGCAGAAAGACGTTGTATTTAAGGATCTGGGGCTTGTTGTGCTTGACGAGGAGCAGCGGTTTGGCGTCAAACACAAGGAAAAGCTGAAAAATTTGAGAAATACCGTTGACGTTCTCGCTTTGACGGCGACGCCGATTCCCAGGACATTGCATATGTCTCTCATGGGTATCCGTGATATCAGCATCATTTCCACCCCGCCCGAACATCGCCAGTCGATAATGACATATGTTTCGGAATTCGATGAAGCCATAGTTGCCGAGGCGATTAGAAAAGAGCTTGGCAGAAAAGGGCAGATCTTTTTTGTTCATAATAATATTTATACGATAGAGGCGATTGCGCGGAAGCTGCAGGATCTTGTTCCTGAAGTAAAAACAGGCATTGCTCACGGAAGGCTTGATGAGGATGAACTTGAGAGCGTTATGTATAGATTCATGAAAAAGGAGATAGATATGCTCGTTTGCACAACTATCATCGAATCCGGCCTTGATATTCCTTCTGCAAATACAATACTGATCAACCGGGCCGATAAATTCGGGCTGGCTCAGATTTACCAGCTGCGCGGAAGGGTCGGAAGGGCTGATGAACAGGCATACGCTTACCTTTTTATACCGAAAGACAGCATCCTCGGGAAGGATGCCCAGAAGCGTTTGAAAGTATTGATGGAGCACAGTGATCTCGGATCGGGATTTCAGATTGCAATGAGTGATCTGAGAATAAGGGGAGGAGGAACGATCCTTGGCGCCTCACAGTCCGGACATATCGCTGCCGTAGGATATGAGATGTTTCTTAAACTGATGGAAAACGCAATGTCCGAGCTTAAAGGCGAGCCTGTAACAGAAAATCTTGATCCCGAGATAAACATTTCGATATCGGCGTTTCTTCCCGAATCATATGTGCCTGATATTGATCAGCGGCTCGCCTCTTACCGCCGCCTTGCGAGAATGACGGAGATTTCCGAGATAGCGGATTTTAAAACGGAACTGACCGACAGATTCGGCGCTTTGCCGGAGGAAGCGACCAATCTATTATTGAAAGTCATGCTTAAAATGTTATCGCAAAAATCAGGAGTAAAAAGACTTGAACTTAAGGACCGGCAGCTTTTACTCCATTTTGCCGAAGGTGAACATATTAAGAATCCTTCGGGAATAATAGACATGGTTATTTCAAATAAAGACAGATTTGAGTTAACGCCGGGGCACATCCTGAAAGTAAGGCTCCCAAAACAAAGTATTGCAGGGCATATTGTAACGGCTAAAAACATCTTGAAAGAAATTGCCCGACGTGCTAACAATTGAGTAATTTGAATAAGGAATATTGTAACTATTCAGGAGCCAGGAGCCAGAATTCAGAAGCCAGAATGAAAAGGATTGTAACTATTCTGACTCCTGAATAGTTACAATTTTTATTATGATATGTGTCATTAAACATAAACACTTTGGAAACGCCGCTTTTTGTATGAAAATATTTACAGGATATGCTTTATTAGCGGTATTTATACTTTCAGGGTGTTCAGGAACCGAATCTGTCCAGAGCGATGAATACCTGGTTAGAATCGACGTAAATGTTGTGACTGTGCTTGATTTTCAAAGGGCGTTTGAAACTGCAAAATCTGCTTATCCGCATAATATAACAAATGAATCTTCGGTTTACCGCGAAGTGAAGCAGCAGCTTTTGAATCAGATGATAGAGGAGCTGATTGTCGTTCAAAGGGCAAAAGAACTGAATATTACGGTCACGGATCAAGAACTTGGGGATGCGGTTGAGAAAATAAAAAAAGATTATCCTGAAGATGAATTTGAGCAGACGCTTCTCGAATATGCAATTTCTTACAAGCTGTGGGAGAAAGAATTAAGAACCCGTTTGATCATGGAAAAAGTCATAACGGAAGATCTGAAAAATAATATTGTAGTGACACCTGATGATATGGCGAAATACTACAGTGAACATCTTAAAAATGGCTCCGGTGATTCATCAAACAAACCGGCTACTGAAATTGCCGTAAAAAATCTGCGCAATGCAAAAGCGGAATCGGCGTACAAGACATGGATCAACGAACTGCAGCGGAAATACAAAATAGAGATAAACAAGAAACAATGGGAGAAAATGATATCATAGTCAACAGAAGGAGTTAAATTTCAATACCCATGTATAAAAAAATAATATTATTTTCCATTTTAATATTCCTTTCGGGAGTTCATGTATATGGCGGATTATGCGGAGCTGAAGTGGTAGACAGGGTTGTGGCTGTGGTCAATGAGGATATAGTTTCGCTTTCCGAGCTGACGAGAGCGGTTCAGCCCTACGCCGATAAGATAAAGTCGCTTGGCTATTCACTTGAAAAAGAGCGGGAAATTCTTTTCAAGGTGCACGAAGATATGCTTGACCAGATCATTAACCAGAAGCTTACGGATCAGGAGAGCAAAAAATACAAGCTTTCGGTGAGCGAAAAGGAGATTGATAATGCTCTTGAGCGGGTTAAAGAGGCTAATCACTACACGGATGAAGATTTAAGAAGCGCCCTGGTCAAAGATAACATATCGATGGAAGAATATCGTGATAAGGTCAAGGAGAATATACTAAGGGCAAAACTTCTCAATATCGCAGTTAAATCGAAGATTGTTATAACGAGAGATGATATAAAGTCATATTATGAAAACCATAAAAATATGTATCAGGGTGAAAAGCGGTATCATCTTCAGAACATGGTTAAGAAAGCCGATTATAGTCTCGGTGCTGATGATAAAAAAGCAATTTTGTTGATAATGGAAGAGATTTACACCAGATTAAAGAACGGGCAGCCGTTTGATAAAGTCAGCATGGATTACTCCGGCGGTTCGTATGATATTAAGAGTCTGGATTTGGGGATGTTCAAGCCGGATCAATTGTCACAACAGGTACGGGATGCGATAAAAGATCTCAAATCAGGTGAGTGCACAAAGGTACTTGAAACTGAAATAGGATATCAGATCATTTATATACAGGGTATCGAGGAAAAACCCGGCAAATCTCCGGATGAAGCCGCTTCCGAAATAGAGGATATCCTTTTCAGAGAGATAGTTGATAAAAAATTTCTGTCATGGATAGATGCGCTGAAGCAGAAATCACATATAAAAATCACAAAATAGAGATCTTGATTTTTTAAAAAGTAATCAATTTCAGGAAGCTTGATTTGAATATGTTTTCCGAAAAAAATTCATTTTCATTTGGACTATATCTTCAGACTTTCAGAATCGAAAGCGGAAAGAGCCTTGAGGATGTGTCGAAAGAAACGAAGATAGGCGTTCATTATCTCATCGCAATAGAGAATGAACAACTTGATCGGCTTCCCCAGGAGGTTTTCGTTAAAGGTTTTTTAAGATCTTATTCCCGGGTGGTCCATGCGGACGGAAACGAGGCTGTGCGGCGTTATCTTGCATGTATTGGAACTGCAGGAAATGCGGCCAAACCCGAAAATGAACCTAAGAAGACAGATTTTCGGTTCTGGAAAAGGATTTTTCTGCTTTCCGGGATTTTTTTATTCATAATTATCATATCGGTTTCATCAGTCTCATTTATTTCCGATAAGCCTGAATCCGGCTATAAGACCGACAGGTCGGGGAAGACGGACAATCGTCGGACGCTTACGAAAGAAAACGGGAGTACCGATAAGGGATCGGAAGACAAATCGAAAATTAATCGTACAGATTCGGGCAACATCGCTGAAGAACTCTCTTTGGAAATATCGGCTGTAAAGGATACCTGGATGAAGGTAATAATTGACGGAGAGAATCCCAGAGAATATTTGTTGAACAGCGGCGATTTGCTGGAATTGAAAGCATCGAAGGGCTATAATCTGCTCGTGGGAGATGCCGGCGCAATCAGATTAAACATCAACGGGCGCGCATTGGATATTCCAAGAGAAAGCGGCCGTGCCGCAAACATTCAAATTCCCTGATGTGACGTATCCGAATGTCTGCTTTATTCTTTTTAACAATTCCGGGATATGAGTAAATGCCGAACTTTACATCTCCTGCCATAGTTATTCGGCGAATTGATTTCGGCGACTATGATATTATCATAACTTTTTTTACATTGAAAAGAGGTAAGATATCGGCTATTGCAAAATCTGCAAAAAAGAGTACAAAGCGGTTCGGGGGAATCCTCGAACTGTTCTCGGTCTTGGAGATAGTATGCAGTTCCAGGATGGACAGGGATCTTATGATTCTGCAGGAAGCCGATCTTAAAAATTCCTTTTCCGGCATAAGTGCGAATTTGAATAAAACTGCATATGCAAGTTACTTTGCCGAACTGGTAAATGAATGGACCGAACCCGGAGCAAGACAGGAAGATCTTTACCGGTTGCTTCGCCATGTACTTGAACAGATTGATGCCGGAATGATTTCTGAAGAAATATCGGGCATATTATTTCTTATAAGGTTTGCCTCGATAGCGGGAATCCGCCCGAATTTATTGAAGTGCAGTATATGCCGGCTCGAAACAGACAAAATAAAAGAGGAACGTGTTACATTCGATTTTTCAAAAAGCGGGATTATATGCCAAAAATGTGCCGGCAAGTCTGTAAGCCGGCTTTATCTTTCAAAGGGAACCATCAAGCAGCTTCTCTGGGTTGAAAGCGGAGGATTGGAAAAGGCCGGCAAAATGAAATTTACTCCTCAGGCAATAAAAGAAGGGCTGGATTTGATGGAGACATTTACTACTTATCATCTCGGGAAAGAGATGCAAAGCCTCAAATTTTTAAAGCAGATAAGAAAAAAAGATGGGCTGTCCCAATATTGATGGTTTCGTAAAAAGTACATCTGAAAGGTATTATTACAGGTCGATTATATGGCGGATAATTTGAAAGATATTCTCAAACACAGACTTATTGAAGCTTCTGCGCCCTGCCGTATTGATATGGGAGGAACTCTCGATATAAGCACATTCTATTATCCCCTGATGCATCTTAATCCGTGTACTTTCAATATCGCCATCAATTTAAGAACCAGGGTATCTTTATTTCCGTATGAAAAAAAAATGATCAGGATCTCTTCACGTGGTTTTAAAAGCGCCGTATTCCCGCTTGAAAGCGCTCCGTTCAACCATCCGCTCGGGCTTATGTTTGCAATCGCATCATTTTTCAGGGCGGAAGGCATCCATATTGTCATTGATTCGTCATCCCCGCCAAGAAGCGCTCTGGGCGGATCATCGGCTGCTGCGGTCGCCCTGATTGCTGCATTTTCAAAGACTTGTGAAAACGCCGGTAAAAAGCCTCTTTCGAAACGGCAAATGGTCCTGATTGCGCACGCTATCGAACAGAGTGTAGCAGGCGTGCCTTGCGGATTGCAGGACCAGCTTGCAGCGGCTTTCGGAGGAGTGAATGCCTGGTATTGGAAGGATGGAATTGACGGGCCTCCTTTTGTAAAGAAGAGCATACTTAAGAAGGAATTCGCCGGGGATTTCGAAAAAAACCTGATACTGGCATACTGCGGCGTTCCGCACGAATCAAAAAATATCAACAGCAGATGGGTCAACCGGTTTGTTTCCGGAAAAGACCGCAATCTCTGGGACGATATAGTGATGTGCACCGGTAAATTTATTGAGGCTGTGTCAAACCGTAAATATCAGGATGCAGCGTTTTTTATGAATGAAGAGACGGCAATAAGAAGGAAAATGACGCCTGATGTTCTGGATAGTATCGGGCGCATGCTTATAATATCGGCCATGAAAAATAATTGCGGAGCCAGATTCACCGGTGCAGGAGGCGGAGGCTGTATATGGGCAATTGGTGAAGTCGGTGATATTGAAAAATTGAAGAAAAAATGGGAATTTATCCTTTTAAAAAGAAAAGAAGCCTGCCTTATTGAGGTTAAGCCGGATTATAGAGGTGTGTCGGTAAGAGAAGAATGATATTACATTACATGAGGTATGAAATATGAATTTTCAAGATGTGATTCTGACTTTACAGAGATTCTGGGCCCGCAGGGGATGCGTTCTGGCTCAACCGTACGATATGGAGGTCGGCGCAGGCACTTTTCATCCTTTAACCCTGCTGAAGGCATTGGGCCCGGAGCCGTGGAATGTCGCTTATGTTCAGCCTTCAAGGCGGCCCACAGACGGACGGTATGGTGAAAATCCGAACAGGCTTCAGCATTACTACCAGTATCAGGTAATACTTAAGCCGTCTCCCATTGATGTTCAGCGGCAGTATCTTATGAGTTTAAAGGCTTTGGGCATCAATCCCCTTGAACATGATATCAGGTTTGTGGAAGATGACTGGGAATCTCCGACACTCGGAGCTTCCGGCCTCGGATGGGAAGTGTGGCTGGATGGAATGGAGATAACGCAGTTTACGTATTTTCAGCTTGCCGGAAGCATAGAGCTTCATCCGATCCCGGTGGAGATAACATACGGTCTGGAACGTATAACAATGTATCTCCAAGGGGTCGATAATGTCTATGACCTTAAATGGAACGATGTCATAACATACGGAGATGTACACCATCAGCAGGAGGTGGAACAGTCGACTTATAATTTTGAAAAAGCCGATGTCAGTTCACTGTTCGATCTTTTTGCAAAATTCGAAGCGGAGTCATTGCGGATTATAAGGGAATCGCTTGTGCTCCCAGCCTATGAATACTGCTTAAAATGCTCGCATACATTCAACCTTCTTGATGCCCGGGGCGCCATCAGTGTTACCGAAAGAACCGGTTACATAGCAAGGATCAGGAATCTTGCGAGGGCCTGTGCAGAAGGTTATTTGAAGCAGCGTGAAGCTATGGGTTTTCCGCTGTTAAAAAGAACAGGGACAGGAAACAGCATAAATGCCTGACCACGATAAACGGGACTCTTTTCAGTACCCCCTTGAGGGGTATAAGTAAGTTTACGAAAGCCGGTATACCGAAGCTGAGCACATCAGATGTGTCTTGTGTTTATTAATAAACTGAGGTGAATATGGAGACTCTATTGCTTGAAATAGGCGCGGAAGAAATTCCTGCCGGTTATATTGAACCTGCGTTGAATGCGCTGTCGGCGATTCTTTTGCAAAGACTGAAAGAAGAGAGAATTGAACACGGTGAGGCAAAGACTTTTGGAACCCCAAGAAGACTTTCCGTTATGGTTACAGGTGTTTCAACCAGACAGGCACCGCTGACTATAGAGGTTACAGGCCCGCCTGAAAAAGCAGGATTTGACGGAGCCGGTCAGCCAACTGTGGCGGGGAAAAAATTTGCCGAGAAGATGGGTATTCCCGTTAAATCGATCCGGGTTAAACAGACTGAAAAAGGATCATATCTCTGTGCAGTTAAAACCGATCCGGGGCTTGAAAGCAAAGTCGTTTTTAAAAACATGCTCCCGCAGGTTATTGCGGCGATTCCTTTCCCGAAAGTCATGAAATGGGCGGACCTGGATGTGAAATTCGCAAGACCTGTTCAGTCGATATTAGCCCTTTTCGGCAAGCAGGTCATATCTTTTGAACTGGGCAATATAAAAAGCGGGGGGCATACTTTCGGCCACCGTTTTTTGCATGCAGGAAAGATCAGGATTTCTCATCCTGATGAATATGTTAAAAAGCTGAGATCAGCCCGCGTTCTGGTGGATATCGACGAGCGGAAAAACGATATTGAAAAGCACATTTCTGAAATTGCTGCAAAGCTTGACGGCAAAGTACTGCAGGATGACGAGCTTGTGAATATTGTTGCAAATTTAGTCGAATATCCGGTGCCGGTTGCCGGGAGATTCGATAAAGGATACCTTGAGGTGCCCGATGAGATTCTCATAAATTCCATGCGTGAGCATCAAAAGTATTTTGCCGTAACCGACGCCAACGGGCATCTTTTACCGTGTTTTATTGCCGTCAATAATACCGTAGCCCAAAACATGCAGCTCGTTGCAAAGGGACATGAGAGGGTTTTAAGGGCGCGGCTTGAAGATGCCAGATTTTTTTACAGAAGCGATATCAAGATCTCTCTTGATATACGGGTTGAAAAGCTTAAAGGCGTTCTTTTTCAGGCAAAGCTGGGGTCTATGTATGAAAAAACGGAAAGGATTGAGAAGATCGCAGGATATCTCGCTGATGAAATATCCGATGATCCTGAAATCAAAAAACGGGCGTTAAGAGCCGCCAGATTGTGCAAGGCCGATCTTGTCAGCCACATTGTCGGAGAATTTCCGAAATTGCAGGGTGTCATGGGAAGAATCTATGCCATGAATGCCGGTGAGGAAAGGGAGGTTGCTCTTGCCATTGAAGAGCATTACAGGCCTGCTTATTCCGGGGGATCTCTTCCTGAAACAACGGTTGGGGCAATAGTCGGTATTTCAGATAAGATCGACTCGATTTGCGGCTGTTTTTCGGCAGGACTCATACCCACCGGGACTTCGGATCCTTATGCCCTGAGGCGCCAGGCGATTGGTATAATTCAGATAATGCTCGAAAAGAAATTTTCATTCTCATTGAAAGTTCTCATTGAAAAAAGCATTTTGCTGTTTGGAATAAAAAGCAAGGATGAGGAGAAAGATACGGCAGAGAAGATATATAATTTTCTGCAAAGCCGTATGTCGCATCTGCTTGCTGAGCAGGGATATTCAAAAGATGTTGTCTCAGCGGTTGTAAATGTTTCCGTCGATCATGTGCCGAATGTATGGAACAGGGCAGGGGCGCTTGAAAAGTTAAAGGCCGCTCCCGATTTTGAGCCGCTTGCGATTGCCTTTAAACGGGTTGTCAATATTATAAGAAAGTCGGCTCCGGAAAGCGCTGACGGCAAAATGGGCGGAGTCGACGAGAGATTGTTTGAAAAGGAATGCGAATCTGCTCTTTTTGCCGCATACAGGGATGTAAAAAGAAGGGTATCCGATAATCTTGAAAAAGGCGCCTTTGAACAGGCGCTTCTTGATATCGCATCCCTTAAAAATCCTGTGGATGCTTTTTTTGAAGGAGTTCTTGTAATGGCGGATGACAAAAATATCCGCAAGAACAGACTTGCCCTGCTTGGGGCAATTTCAGAGCTTTTTGCCCTGTTCGCAGATTTTTCAAAGATTTAAAAAGACGGCTTCGTAAAAAGCCAAAAAACAGTTCCTTATGCAACTCAAAATTTATGGAGGATAAAATGCCTTTTGATCCCGAAATGGATAAAATACTGAAACAGTGGAAATGCGAAGAAACGGGTCTCGTAATATCCATAAACAGGTACGGTGATGGCGAGCCTAAGCTTCAGATAGGTCCCAGGGTGTTTATGAAAAAAGACGGGAATGAAAGCCAACGCAAGGCGGGCCGTCTTACAATAGAAGACCTCATGTGGTTCTATGATATCATTGATGAAGTAAAGGATGAGTTGTCGAAACTTGCAGGTCCCCGGTAAATTTCAACGGCTTCTTAAAAAATCCTGAATATTACCGGCAGCCTGCTGTGAAGAATCCTTAATATAGTTCCGTTTCCTATTGACGTGGTTTGACGCATGGATAAAGATGATGGAATCGTAAAGCCTGTTAAAGGAAGGAATCCTCCTGATCTTAAACCCGTTGCATTTATGGTCAGCAGCAGGACGGATCTTGATTGCCTTTGCAATCTGATAAATATCAGGGATGATCAGTGCCGGGTATTGCATTACAGCAAATTCTGTTCTCCGGGAGATTCCGGGTATAATTTTTCCATAACAGGTCCTTTTGCGGGAGCTCCTTATGCAGTGATGCTTCTTGAGGCTCTTGCGGTCTGGGGTGCAAGCAGGATAATATTTTACGGCTGGTGCGGGGCGGTTTCCGATTCGGTCAAGATCGGCGATATTATTGTCGCCACATCCGCTTTTGTCGACGAAGGCACTTCAAAGCATTACGGATATGATGATATTTCCGGTAATGGTGTCGCGCTTCCGTCATCTGCTTTAACCGAAACAATAAAGGACCTTTTAAGGCAAAGCGCCATTAATTTTCATGAAGGGGCTGTCTGGTCCACAGATGCCATTTACAGAGAGACACCCGAAAAAGTCGCCTTTTACAAAGAAAAAAATGTACTGGGAGTTGAAATGGAGCTTTCCGCAATTTATTCGGCGGCAGGATTCAGACATATTGAAGCTGCCGGGATTCTTGTCGTTTCCGATGAAATATCAACATTGACATGGAAGCCCGGTTTCAGGGATGACCGTTTCCTGAAGAGCAGGGCCGCGGTGTGCGAGGCTTTGATAAAAATATGTCAGAGTTTATAGATCCCGATATTGTTAAAAGAATTAATAACCTGAGAGAGGAACTCCACAGGCATAATTACCGCTATTATGCTATGGATGACCCTGAAATATCGGATTCCGAATATGACAGGATGATGCGGGAGCTGATTGAGCTTGAAACAGGATGTCCTGAACTTTCAAGTCCCGATTCGCCATCCCTGAGAATAGGCGCTCATCCCTTGAAAAAATTTGAAACTGTAAGGCATTCGGTTAAAATGCTCAGTCTTGATAATGCCTTTTCAGATTCCGATATTCTCGATTTCGACAGGCGTGTAAAGAAGGAGCTCGGGACGGATGAACAGGTACTTTATACCGCCGAACCCAAGATGGACGGAGTTGCCGTGGAACTTGTCTATGAAGACGGGAGGCTTGTAATAGCATCAACGAGAGGTGACGGGGAAACAGGCGAAGAGATAACCTCAAATGTAAAAACAATACGCACGGTTCCAATCCTGCTTCAGCGGCATAATGAAGAGAGTGTAGTCCCGGCCCGCCTTGAGGTAAGGGGAGAGGTAGTTATAAGCAGAGAAGGATTCAGACGTCTCAACGAAGATATGCTCAGCCGGGGTTTGCCGTTATTTGCAAATCCCAGAAACGCAGCAGCAGGCTCTTTAAGGCAGCTTGATTCAAAGGTGACGGCAAGACGCCCTCTTGAAATTTTCTTTTACGGTACCGGGGAGATGGACGGGATAAATATTGAATCACACTGGGACCGGCTTTGCGCATTAAAGGAGCTTGGTTTCAGGATCAACCTTCACATTAAGCCGAAAATTAAAATCGATGGTGTACTTGAATATTACAGGGAACTTGTAAAGAAGCGTTATGAGCTTCCTTATGATATTGACGGAATGGTGATAAAAACCGACAGTATCCGGCTACAGCTCCGGCTCGGCTCGACCGCGAGAAGTCCCAGATGGGCCATAGCTTATAAATTCAAGGCGATACAGGAAACGACAAAGATATTGGATATTGCTGTGCAGGTGGGGCGCACCGGAACTCTTACGCCTGTTGCGCATCTTGAAACCGTCAATATCGGAGGTGTAAACGTAAACCGCGCGACACTGCATAATGAAGACGAGGTAAGGAGAAAGGATGTAAGGATCGGAGATACGGTTCTTGTCCAGCGTGCGGGGGATGTTATCCCCGAAATTGTAAAAGTTATTGATACGGCAAGAAACGGAAATGAAAAAGTTTTCAATATGCCTGAGAACTGTCCTTCGTGCGGTTCGCAGGTGGTTCGTGATGTAAAGGAGGCATCTGTCAGATGCAGTAATGAGTCTTGCCCCGCAAAAATTAAGGCGCAGATAGAGCATTTTGCCTCAAAGAGGGCTTTTGATATAGACGGATTAGGGGAAAAGCTGACCGGCCAGCTTGTCGATAACGGCCTCCTGTCTTCTTATGCGGATATATTTTATCTCGATAAAACAGAAATTGAAAGCCTCGGACGTATGGGGGCAAAATCTGCGGAAAATCTTGCAGAAGCAATTGAAAAGAGCAAAAATATATCTTTTACGCGTTTCCTGTATGCTCTCGGAATACGTCATGTGGGAGAGCATATCGCAGAAATACTTTCTTTGAAATACGGAAGTCTTGAAAGCCTTTTTGGCGCTACATATGATGAACTGAAAGAAATCAAAGGAATAGGCCCCGTTGTGGCTCAGAGCCTTTTTGATTTTTTAAATCTGGAGGAGAACCGTAAAAAAATAGACCGGATCTTAATAGGTGGAGTTAAGCTCCTTTTCAAAGAAAAGATTAAAAAGGCGACGCTGGATGGAAAAGTTTTTGTTTTAACCGGTGTCCTTGAGACCATGACAAGAAACGAAGCTGTAAAAAAGATCAAAATGTTGGGTGGAAAGGTAAGCGAATCTGTGAGCAAAAAAACCGATTACCTTGCAGCAGGCAAATCGCCCGGGTCAAAGCTGGAAAAGGCAAGTGCTCTCGGAGTTGAAATAATAGACGAGGATGCCCTTAAGGTGATGTTGGGAAGTTTTGCAAAGGTCTCAAATTGATTCAGCTGAAAAGGACAACCCGGCAGGCATATGGAGGATAACAGTGTGATGGGGAAAGCCAGAGCTCATGTTGTTGTTTCCGGCAAGGTTCAGGGTGTTTGCTTCAGGATGGAAACAAAACGGGTTGCAGAGAGTTATAGCGTTTCAGGCTGGGTAAGGAACAAAAGGAACGGTACGGTGGAAGCGGTATTTGAAGGTAAAAAAGGCGATGTCGCTTCTGTTGTTGAATGGTGCAAAAAAGGCCCTTGCCATTCAAATGTGAGCAGAGTTGATATTGCTGAAGAAAATTATACCGGGGAATTCCGAGAATTCGATATAACATTCGGATAAAAAAAAGGCGGCTTATTTAATTTGAGACAAATAAAAATAAACCGCCTGTAACCGAATTTCGATTAGGAGCCGTTACGAAATAACCCGCCTTTTTTTTGGCCATTTCATTACGGCTCCTTATGCCGTTTATGCCATTCCGATAACCAGGTTATTTGCTTACAACGGCTTAGTCTTTTCCTTTGAGTTTCTTGCCGGGTCTGAATTTAACAACGCTGCAAGCCTTGATTTTGATGGGTTCGCCTGTCTGAGGATTGCGGCCTTTTCTGGCTTTTCTCTGGACTTTTGTAAAAGTGCCGAAGCCTACGAGAGTAACCTTGCCGTCTTTTTTCTTAAGAGTTTTCGTGATGCTGTCCATGAAAGAATTGAGTACAGCTGCTGCCGCGACTTTTGAAATACCGGCATCCTGTGCCGCCTTATCTACCAATTCCGCTTTTGTCATAATGCATTCCCCCTTTTTTTTTATTGATGGTTAACCTTGTACAACCTCATCTATCCTGCAAATATAGCAGGAATATTTTGATGTCAAGTGAAAATCGGCGTCCTTCAACACTTTTTTTGTTTCAGACCCCCTACATCTGTGCTGTGCACGTATTTAAGCGGGTTGCCGGAAAGATAAAAACCGTGTCAGAGTAAAAGAGCGAACCGGAGCGGTACATGGCAAACAGTCCTAAAGGCCGTTTCAGTGAGGCTTAAGCCGTCGTTCAAAAATAATCGTAACTATGAAATGCCTTGACCGGCATAAGGAGCCGTAACAAAATAGTCAGAAATGTAATTGTTATTTTGTAACGGCTCCTAACAAAATGGTCAGAAATATAATGGTTATTTTGTAACGGCTCCTAAAAGAGAGCATTAACAAAAGATACCGGGTCGAATTCCTGCAGGTCATCGATACTCTCGCCTATTCCGATATATTTGAGCGGCAATCCCAATGTATTGCATATGCTTATGACAATTCCACCTTTGGCGGTTCCGTCAAGTTTTGTGAGCGCTATGCCTGTAATCCCTATCGCTTCGTTAAAAAGCCCGGCCTGCGACAGGGCGTTCTGGCCGGTTGTTGCATCAAGGACGAGCAATATTTCGTGCGGCGCAGCAGGCAATTTTTTTGAAACCGACCTCTTGATCTTTTTAAGCTCTTCCATCAGGTTTGTTTTTGTATGGAGCCTTCCGGCCGTATCGACAATGACCACATCAATGTCTCTCGCCAGAGCCGCTTCAATGGCGTCATAAGCCACTGCTGCGGGATCCGCGTTGTCCCTGTGCTTTACAATTTCAGCTCCTGCCCTTTCGGCCCATATTGTGAGCTGCTCGACGGCCGCCGCCCGGAAAGTATCTGCCGCTGCAATCAAAACTTTATTGCCGGAAGCTGCATATTTTGCTGCAAGCTTTCCTATGGTTGTTGTTTTGCCGACTCCGTTAACCCCGACAACCATGATAACGTGAGGCTTGCTTTCCGGCTTTTGTTGTCCGGGAGCCGGGTTGTTCAATAACACGAGCAATTCCTGCTTAAGAAGTTCTTTTATCTGATCGGGGCCGGAGATGACGGAAGCCTGTTGGGATATGCTTTTGATAAGTCCGGTTGCAGTCTGAACGCCGATATCCGATGTTATCAGAAGCTCCTCAAGTTCTTCCAGCAGATTATCGTCTATGCAATTTTTCCCTGAAAATAACTTTTCAAGCCCGCCGGAGAGTGTTTTACGGGTTTTCGAAAGGCGCTCTTTCAGTCGCTTGAAGTAACCTCCGGGACCTGAAGAACTGGTTTCTCCGGTTTCCGGATAGTTTTCTTTTTTAAACCAGCCCAGTTTCATGCCGGTTCAGCGGGAGCCTGTATTTTAGTTCTCATTGCTCATTCCCCTGGGCCTTTCGAGGCTGACGGAAACAACTTTTGAAATGCCCATCTGTTCCATGGTTATCCCAAAGAGCATATCGGCAAACTCCATACTCTTTTTGTTGTGCGTTATCATTACTATTTGAGATTTCCCGCCTATTATTTTCAGAAGATTGTTAAACCGGTATACATTGGAATCGTCGAGAGGAGCGTCGATTTCGTCCATAATGCAGAAGGAAGCCGGTTTAAGCAGAAATATTGCGAATATAAAGGCTATGGCGGCAAGCGCTTTTTCCCCTCCCGAGAGAAGGCTCATCCTTGTAAGTTTTTTCCCGGGCGGATGTATCATGTATTCGACCCCTGTTTCAAGCGGCTTATCCGGTTCTGTCAGAACAAGGTTGGCGGTGCCTCCCTCAAAAAGACTCGGGAAAACTTCCCCTATCTTTTTATTGATTTCGTTGAAGGTATTTAAAAACCGTTCCTGGGATATTTTGTTTATCTTCCTGATGACCTTGTGCAGGTCATCAACAGCTTTCACAAGGTCGTCACGCTGAGCGCACAGAAAATCAAAGCGCTCTTTGAGCTGTTCGTATTCTTTGATAGCACCGAGGTTGACGTCCGTAAAATCCCCGATTTTTTTCCTGCACCTGTCAAGTTCTGCTTCCATTTCACCGACGGTTGTTTGCGGCTTGTCGCCTGCCGACTCTGAAAGGGATCTTACATCGGTAAAGGGCGATTGGTAGCGTTCCTCAAATCTTTTTGCAATATTTTCCCGTTGTATATTTCTTTGAGCCTGTTCAATTTCAAGCAAACGCAATTTTTCCAAAGTCTGTTCCCGCTCATTTTTGACATTTGAAATGAGGCCGTCATGTTCTTTCAGCCGGATATCAATGGAATTATAATCGGCCTCATTGTTGTCGAGCGCCTGCCTGATAATTTTTATTTTGTCGTACATTTCTTTAAGAGCAAGTTCGTTTTCGGCCGTCTTGAGTCTTGATGCTTCGATTTTTCGTGTCTTCTCAGTTATCTCCCGCTCGAGCATCTCTATCTGCCTTATTCCGTCATCATGGAATTCTCTAAGTCGCTTTAATGAACTGTTCCCGTTTTCCAGTTTGGCATTCAGGGATGTAAGCTTTAATTTAAGATCGACGACTTTTTGATCATAGGATGCGAGTTCTGATGTCGCAGAGCCGATTTTTCCGGAGATTGCCTCCACTTTTTCATGGGCTTCCGAAACTTCGCTTTCGATTCCGGAGACTGCTTCATTGTATTTGGCTATCTCTTCATCAATATCGCTTTCTTCACCAAGAAGCTGTTCCTGTTCGAGCTGAACGATTTCCATGTGGCGTGTTGTGTGCTTTAAATCTTCAGACGTCTTGTAAAGAAATTTTTCCGCTTCAAGCTCATCCTGTACAGCCCTGTTGTTTTGTTCTTTCAGTTTCTGCAGGGCTATTTCCGCAGCCTTTACCTCGGACTCCAGGGTTTTTTGAACTGTACGGGCGTCTTCACTATCCCTGTCGAGCACTGATATCTGTTTTTCGAGCTCTTTGATCTCATGCTTTTTTGCGAGGATTCCCGCAGAGTTGTCATTGCTCCCCCCCGTCATTGTTCCATAGGGAGAAATAATCTCACCGTTTTTCGTGACAACCGTTTGAAAAGAGCCGTTGCTGTTGAAAGTATCAAGCGCTTCGTCGATATTTCGGGCAACAACAACATGACCGAGAAGGGTTTCAGCCGTTTTTTCGAACCCCGGTTTGACTACAACATGGTTTAAAAGTAGTTTTGAAGAGTCGGGTTTTTTATAATGTTCGCATTCCAGCTTCCTGATGGATGATACGGGAACGAATCCGCTGCGGCCGGCGCTTTTGTTTTGCAGAAATTGAATCAGCGAATTACCGGTATTCTGATCCTGGACGAGTATATACTGAAGAGATTCACCCAGCGCGGCTTCTACAGCCGTTTCAAAGGAAGCCTCAGGTTCTATGATATCCGCCATAAGCCCTATAATGCCGCCTGCTATACTGCTTTCAACACTGTCCTGCCCGCTTCGGTTTTTCATTATGGCTCTGACACCGTCTTTATACCACTCGAAATTATCTTCCATTTTCTTTAAAGCGGTATATCTTGACCTTACCTTGTTTCGTTCCATCTCAAGCGTCTGAACTTTCTTTACCTGGCTTCCGAGCAGCCTGCTTTTTTCCGAAAGCCGCTGTTGGGCTCCGCTTATTTCTTTGCCCAGTTCATCTATCGTTTGCCTGCATGATTTGAGTTCATCTCTTGCCCTTGTCTCTATATCCTTTATTTCGGAAACTTTTTTTGCAGCAACGGCATACTCTTCATCAGCCCTTTTGAGCCGTCTTTTGAGGTTTTCCCTGTTGCTTGTCGCATTCTGATAAATGTTCTTATATCTTGCTTCGTGAGCTACAAGATTCATAAGATTCGTTTTACAGGCATCAAGCTCCGTGTTCAGCTCCGACAGCCGGCTCCTGATATTCAAAGAAGCATCTCTCTCGTTGTTAAGGCCCGAGCGGGTCATGTTCATTTCATCGTTGATAAAAATGGTTTGAGATTCGACCTGGGATATTTCGGATAGAATTTTGCCGTTTCTTTCATCGAGTTCTGCACGCGCGGATTCAAGATCCGAGATCTCGGCAATAAGCCTCTCCTCATCTTTACGAAGGTGCAGGAGATCATTTTCCAGCCTGTCCGTATTGCGCTGGATTTCAAATATACCGGATTTCTGCTCGGATATTTCCTGGTTCTTTTGAGAAAGCTTTAGCTTTATCTCTTCAACAACAGCATCCAGTTTATGGATTTGTGAAACGTGCTTTATATCCACATCCCTTAAATCTTTCAATATTGCATCCGTTTCATCTATCAGTCTTGTGTATTCGTCGAAATAATAGATCGTAATAAATGTATCCAGTTTTTTAATGCGTTCCTGGAAATTTTTGTAAATCTCTGCTTTTCTGGCCTGGCGCTTTAATCCCGACATTTGCCGGTTGATTTCGGAAATTATATCTGTGACGCGTAAAAGATTCTGGTTTGTAGCCTCTACTTTACGCAATGCCTCATTTTTACGGGTGTTATAGCGGGTGATTCCCGCAGCTTCTTCTATAAAGAATCTTCTTTCTTCAGGCCCGGCATCGATAATTGCTCCGATGTTTCCCTGTTGTATTACGGCATATGATTTTGGGCCAAGGCCGCTGCCTAAAAAAATATGATGGATGTCTTTAAGACGGCAGGGTTTTTTATTTAACAGGTATGCGCTTTCTCCTGAGCGGTAAAGACGCCTTGTCAACATGATTTCTGTGAAGTCCTTGAGCTCTTCAGGCGCTGATCCGTTATCATTTGCAAGCGTCAATGTTACTTCGGCCATATTCAACGGCGGTTTACCGTTAGTGCCTGAGAATATAACATCTTCCATGGATTTCCCGCGCAGTTGTTTAACGCTTTGTTCGCCCATGACCCATCTTAACGCATCAACAACATTGCTCTTGCCGCAACCGTTCGGGCCGACAATTGCGCAGATACCGGGAGGGAATTCGATGTTGGCCTTGTCTATAAAGGATTTAAATCCGCTTATTTCCAGCGATTTAAGTTTCATATAAGGACATGTCCCCCTTGTAACTTGTTAACAGAAATATAATAAGCATCGTGAGCCAATTGCAAAACTCTCAAAACTCCCCTCTCCCCTTGCGGGAGAGGGTTAGGGTGAGG
>JAUYEO010000173.1 GCA_030689795.1 Desulfobacterales bacterium
GTGCCGCACCCTACTATGTAGCCTCCCTCATCCCCCCCCTCGGGCCCAAGGTCAATGATATGATCTGCCGTCTTGATTACTTCCATGTTATGTTCGATCACTATGACGCTGTTCCCGGAATCGACAAGCCGGTTTAATACATGGAGAAGTTTCTGTATGTCGTCTATATGAAGGCCTGTTGTAGGCTCATCAAGGATATAGACGGTTCTGCCCGTTCCCTTTTTGCTGAGCTCCCGTGAAAGCTTTACCCTCTGGGCCTCGCCTCCCGAAAGGGTTGTTGCAGGCTGGCCTATTCTGATGTAGCCGAGGCCGACATCCGATAAAGTCATAAGCTTCGTTTTTATATTATTTATCCTGTCGAAGAAAAGAACGGCCTGATCAACCGTCATGTCAAGAACATCCGCTATATTTTCCCCCTTGTATCTTACTTCTAGGGTTTCGCGGTTATACCTTTTTCCGCGGCAGATATCGCAGGATACGTAAACATCGGGCAGAAAATGCATCTCTATTTTTATGATGCCGTCTCCGCCGCATGCCTCGCATCTTCCTCCCTTGACATTAAAGCTGAATCTGCCGGGTTTGTAACCTCTCATTCTGGCTTCGGGCGTTCTTGCGAAAAGCTCTCTTATATATGTGAAGAGACCGGTATAGGTCCCGGGGTTGGATCGGGGTGTTCTTCCTATCGGGGATTGGTCGATGTTTACGACCTTATCGATATGCTCAAGCCCCAGAACCGATTTATGGGCGCCGGCCGGTATCCTTGCATTGTAAACTGTGCGGGAGAGTATGGAGTAGAGGGTTTCAAGAACAAGAGTCGATTTACCGGAACCTGATACGCCTGTAATGCATACAAATTTGCCTAGGGGAAATTCGGCGTCAATGTTCTTGAGGTTGTTTTCCGAAGCCCCTTTTATAACAATTTTTCTTCCGTTTCCCGTGCGGCGTTCGGCCGGTACCTGAATCTGTTTCCGACCGGAAAGATACTGTCCTGTCAATGAATTCGCGTCATCCACAAGAGCGGCCGGAGGGCCTGAAAATACTACTTTTCCTCCGTTGATCCCGGCTCCCGGGCCCATGTCAATAACATAATCGGATGACAGGATTGTCTCTTCATCATGTTCGACAACAAGAACAGTATTCCCCAGATCCCTCATTTTTACCAGAGTCGCAAGAAGCCGCAGGTTGTCTCTCTGGTGCAATCCTATGCTTGGCTCATCCAGTACATAAAGGACGCCGGTCAGTTTGGACCCGATCTGGGTGGCAAGCCTTATTCTCTGGCTTTCTCCGCCGGAAAGGGTATAAGCTGATCTGTCGAGCGTAAGATATGAAAGGCCGACATTTTCAAGGAAGGCAAGCCTTTCTGTAATCTCTTTTATGATTCTTTTTGCGATAACCTCTTTTTTCCCTTCAAGCTTAAGCTCTTTAAAAAAAACCGCAGCTTTTGATATCGAAAGCGCTGTTGTTTCAAATATTGCTGTGCCACCCACTCTTACGGAACTGCTGGCCTTGTTTAATCTTGTTCCCCGGCACTCGGGACACGGGCTGAAAGTCATGTACTGCCTGATCTCCTCCCTTGTCTGGTTTGAATCGGTTTCCATATAGCGTCGCTGAAGCTTCGGGATTATGCCTTCGAAAGGTTTTCTGTAAGTGAAACGGCGATTATTTTGTTCAAAGAAAAATGTTATCTGTTCGTCGCCTGATCCGTAAAGCAGTACATATCTGAAATTATCCGGCAGCTCTTTGAACGGTGTGTATATATTGAAGTCATAGTGTCTTGCCAGCGCTTCAAGGAAATCATTGAAATGAACCGAATTCCTGTTTGCCCAGGGAGCAACTGCGCCCTGGCGTAAGGAGAGATCCCTGTTCGGAATGATAAGATCAGGGTCGAATTCCGTAGTTGTTCCGAGTCCGTCGCATTTGGCGCATGCCCCCTGAGGGGAGTTGAATGAAAAACTTGCGGGGGTGAATTCGGGATAGCTGATTCCGCATGTGATACATGCCGATTTTTCACTGAACAGAATTGATTCTCCTCCCTGGACATCAACCGTAACAAGCCCGTCCGACTGCGACATTGCCAGTTCGAGGGAATCTGCGAGCCTGTTTCTTATGCTTTCCTTGATGACCAGGCGGTCGACCACGACTTCTATTGTGTGTTTTATGTTCTTATCCGGCTTCTCCGTTTCCTCAATCTCGGAGATTTTACCGTCTATCCTGACTCTTGAAAAACCGTCTTTTTTCAGCTGCTTTAAAAGCTTTTCAAAGGACCCTTTCTGGCCGGAAACAAGAGGAGATAAAATTACAATATTTGTTCCTTCGGGAAAAGAGATGACCTTGTCTGCGATCTGATCGAGAGACTGGGCGGTTATCGGTTTTCCGCATATATGACAATGAGACGTTCCGGCCCTGGCATAAAGAAGCCGCAAATAGTCATATATTTCGGTGACAGTTCCGACAGTTGACCTCGGGTTGTGGCTCGCAGTTTTCTGTTCGATTGCAATTGCGGGAGACAGCCCTTCTATCGTATCCACATCGGGCTTTTCCATGCGCTCCAGAAACTGGCGGGCATAGGTGGAAAGTGATTCAACATATCTGCGCTGACCTTCCGCATAAAGAGTGTCGAAAGCAAGAGTTGATTTGCCGGACCCCGAAAGGCCTGTGATTACGACGAGCCTGTTCCTCGGCAATTCAACATCTATATTTTTAAGGTTGTGCTGTCTGGCACCCCTGATAATTATCCTGTCGGGATTCATTTTAAAATCCTTTTTTCCTTTTACATTCCGCCTGGAATGCAGCCATTTTTATTGCTGCGATGAGGCTGCCGGGATCTGCCTTTCCTTTTCCGGCAATATCGTAGGCGGTTCCATGATCCACGGAAGTTCTTATTATCGGGATTCCGAGGGTTGTGTTGACGCCATCGGTAAAATGTATCATTTTGAATGGAATAAGTCCCTGATCATGATACATGCAGACAACAGCATCGCAACTTCCCTTTAATGCATGATAAAAGATTGTATCAGGCGGATAAGGTCCCGAAACGCTTAACCCTTCGCAAGCCGCTTTCTCTATCGCAGGTCTTATGATATTTTCCTCCTCGTTTCCGAATATCCCGCTTTCACCCGCATGAGGGTTGAGTCCTGCAACGGCTATTTCCGGTGAATCAATGCCGAAACGTTCAATAAGGGCCTCTCCTGTGATTCGTATTGTTTTCGAAATATTCTCAGTTGTAATAGAGCCCGACACTCTGGAAAGGGGCATGTGGATGGTAACGAGGGATACTCTGAGCCGGTCACCCGCCAGCATCATGACATAATCTTTTGTTCCTGTGCTTTCTGCAATAAGTTCGGTATGCCCGTTATAATCAAATCCTGACATTTGCATAGCTTTTTTATTTATGGGGCATGTAACGATTCCTGATATCTCTTTATTTATCGCCATGCCGGTTGCGGCTTTGATATATTCGACCATGGCTTTTCCCGTCTGCATCGTGGGATTTCCCCATGACTTTTGGTTGAAATCAAGTTCGGAAAGAGATACCAGATCAATAAACCCGGCCTCAAATCTTCCTTCGGAAGGATTAATGACAGGATTAAATTTTATTGCGCTGCCTGTGCATTTTTTTGCCGCAGAAAGAACCCCCATGTCTCCTATTACAAGAGGCCTGCATAGTTCGTAAAGATATGGCATACTCAGGGCAGACAATATTATTTCGGGGCCGATTCCCGCCGGGTCTCCGGCAGTTATTCCTATTATGGGCCTGATCTTTTTCATGGCGAAACCTTTCATGATTTTGATAAATAAAATTATACTACAGAGCCGGGCATACTTTTTCAACAATTTCCAATGTGATTTGAGAACAAAAATTCATGAAGTAGATTATGGCAAATAATGAAAGGTAATCGTCGAATTTACGAGATTACAAAAAAAGAGGTTAATGTTTGTTTGTTAGAAGTAAGTGCCGATATGCTTAAAATACCTGAAAAAATTACTCCGGGAAAAAAAGGTTGCAGATAAAGGCTTCGCATATTTATGTGGTAATTATTATTTGATATCAACGAGATAAAAATTGTTAATAACTTTTATCAAAATATTCGAAATCCAGTATCTATCCGGTTTGACACAACGGAACTGATGCTCTAAAACGACGCCATATTAAATTCAGCTGTTCGAATCACCCGGTAATAAATTCCGGCGGGTTTTAATGAGCTTGTCTATTCGGTAACAGAACGAGAGCTTTGCATAACATCTGATTAAATGGTCTGGCATGGGTAATGGGCTTTGGCCTTTCGCAAGAAATTTTTTAAAGAAACATATCAACGCCCCCTGATTGTCAACAAAGCGACACAGGCAGAGACGAAATCACGGCTTCGTGGGCGTATATCCACTGGGGCTGCCCGGATTTCATGGGAGCGAATTTGCTGCCGTTGGCGGAGGCTGAATCGCATTCTTGCGGAATGCCAAAGCCCATTACCCATGCCAGACCCGAATGGTAGATATTCAGAGCTCTCAGAACATTAATCGGTTTTAAAAATACTAAGCAAAAATATTTTTATGGAAGCTATCTGGAATTCGGTCAAGGCGGCGATAAAGGAATCTATTCCGGGGCACTGTTACAGGATGTGGGTGGAATCTCTTAAGTTCAGCAGAACCGTTGACGGTGTCATTGTCCTTTCGGCTCCTAACCATTTTTCCCAGAAAAGGGTGCAGGATCATTACGGCGCCCTGATCATTTCGGAATTAAAGAAGATTTCAGGTGAGGAGAGCAGGTATATTATCGAGGTTACCGAAGGGAAAAAATTCAGCTCCAACAAACCGCAAAACAATTTTCAGCTGACACTTCCCAACGAAAATATCCAGCCCCATTACGGGCGATTTTTAAGAAAAGATTTTACGTTTGATCATTTTGTAGTGGGGGAAAACAATGAGTTTGCTTTTACGGCCTCCCTGTCTCTTGCCTCAAAGAAGAATTCACAGCAGAATTGTCTTTTTTTGTTGTCAAAGACCGGGATGGGCAAGAGCCACCTTTCCCAGGCGGTAGGCCACCATATTATTTCTCAATACCCGACGGACCGGGTTTATTATATCACGGCTGAAGATTTCAGCAATGAAATGGTGCAGGCTTACAGAAATGATTCAATTGATAAGTTCAAGGGCAAATACCGAAAAGGATGTGATGTCCTTCTGCTTGAGGATGTTCATAATCTTAGCGGAAAAGAGCGTACGCAGATTGAGCTTGCTCTGACCCTTGACACGCTTCTGGATTCAGATAAGAAGGTAATCTTTTCGAGCTGTTATCTTCCGGGTGATATCCCCAAACTGAATGATAAACTGAAATCGCGTTTTTCCTGCGGCATTATTTCGAATATTGAACCGCCTAATTTCAGGACAAGAGTCAGGATACTTCAAAAGAAACTGCTTTTAAACGGATTTATGGTGCCTGAAGATGTTATCCATTACCTTGCAAGCGAACTGACTGAAGATGTCCGGCAGCTTGAAAGCGGACTTATCGGAGTAACGGCAAGGTCGTCTCTTATGGGCATTCCCATTGACCTCGGGCTTGCTGAAAGTGTGGTAAAAAACATAGCGCAGCAGAGAAAAAATATTACGATAGATGTTATAAAAAAACTCGTATGCAAACACTTCAATATTTCTTTAAGCGATATTGCTTCTGCTTCCCGCAAGCAGACATTTACACGTCCGAGACAGATTGCAATTTATCTGTCCCGCCGTTATACCGACTCGCCGTTACAGACAATAGGAAAGAGCTTCAACAGGTATCATGCCACAGCCCTTCACTCCATAGGCATTGTTGAAAGAGGCATAAAAGAAAACGGCTCTTTGAGAAAACAGGTTGAATATTTCTCTCAGAAACTGGAGTCCGGCAAATTTTAGTAAATTCCGTTTTGGACGCAGATGAACGCAGATTTTAAAGATTTTAAATATAAAGAGCCAAACAAATATCTGCGAATATCGGCGAAAATCTCCGTCCTGATTAATTTAACCTTTTCAGGGAAATCCTTGCTGACATAAATGACCATAAACGATTCAGTCTTCAATAAAATATGTGATATAGCCGGTTCTGAAAACTGCAGCAGGGCGAAAGAGGATCTTGCATGCTATGCTTATGATGCCACCTCAAGCCGTTATTTGCCGGATGCGGTTGTATTTCCGAAGGAAGCGGGCGAGGTATCGGAGATTTTGAAGATTGCCAATGAGGAAAATATTTTCATTATACCCCGCGGCTCCGGTTCGGGCATGACGGGCGGATCTGTTCCGGTTATGGGCGGGGTTGTTATTGCCATGACCCGCTTCAACCGCATTATTGAGATCGACACCGATAACCTTACTGCTTTTGTCGAGCCGGGAGTTATAACAGCACGGTTTCACAGAGAGGTCGAAAAGCTCGGGCTTTTTTATCCCCCGGATCCATCCAGTTCGGAATTTTCCACTCTGGGCGGAAATCTTGCGGAATGCGCGGGGGGGCCCAGGGCCGTAAAATATGGCGTTACACGTGATTATGTTCTTGGGCTTGAAGCGGTTCTTCCCACTGGGGAAATAATCAAGACGGGTGTAAAAACCGCCAAAGGCGTTGTCGGATACGATTTGACGCGTCTTTTAATAGGGTCGGAAGGTACGCTCGGAGTAATCACGCAGATGACGCTCAAGCTTTTACCCCTTCCCGAATCGGTCCGGACAATGACGGCTTCTTTCAATGATCTCGGAAAGGCGGCCGAAGCCGTTTCTGAAATAATAAGACGCGGGATTGTTCCAAGAACTATCGAGTTCATGGATAAAGCATCAATAATTTGTGTTGAAAATTATCTCAAGACAAAAATTTCCTCCGGCGCCGGGGCCTTGCTCCTGATAGAGGTGGACGGAAGAGCGGATGAGACTGAATCTGCAATCAGGCGGCTTGAAGATCTTTGCACATTTCTTGGGGCAGGGGAGATCCGGATAGCAGCGACAAAGGAGGAGGCGGCAATAATCTGGAAAGCCCGCAAGGCGATCTCTCCCGCATTATTTACGTACGCTCCGGACAAGATAAACGAAGATATCGTGGTTCCGAGGAGCAGAATTCCGGATATGGTAAGAAAGATTGTCGAAATGAAAAACAGGACCGGCCTCACCATGGTCAGTTTCGGGCATGCGGGTGACGGGAACATACATTTCAATATAATGCTTGATAAGAAAAACAGGGAAGATATGAAGAAGGCTGAAGCCGCAATTGAAGAGCTGTTCGATTATACGGTCGAACTGGGAGGCACAATCTCAGGAGAACACGGGATAGGCATTACAAAGGCGGCGTATATGACAAAAGAGATAGGTCCGGTTGAAATTGAACTTATGAAAAACATAAAAAAACTTTTTGACCCGAAAGGGATATTAAACCCGGGGAAGATCTTTACGTGATAACCGGCCTGCTTTCTTCAGCCGTCAACTATGTTCGATATTCGATGTACAATATACGAACCAGACTATTGAGTCTTTCCTTGGTATGAGTTGCCTCCGAGTATAAGCTCTTCAATAATTTCAAAGCGCGCGCTCTGTTCCCGGTCAATATAGCATCTTAAATTAAGAGCGCAGAGTTTTTTACATACCGGATCATCAATTGAGAAATTTCCGAAGCATCCTACATGATCGTTCAAAACATCTTTTTCTTTCAGGACTTCCTTCATTTTCTATCCTTTTATTTCCAGCAATTTTATCATTTCCCGATGTATCATGCCGTTTGTTGCCAGAATCTCTTTTTTATTTATGTCAAACGGATTTCCTGAAAAATCCGTCACCAGGGCTCCGGCTTCCCTCGCAATTATAAACCCTGCAGCCGTGTCCCACGGTTTGAGGTTCTCTTCCCAGAATCCTTCAAAGCGTCCCGCTGCCGTAAAACAGAGATCTAAAGCAGCCGACCCGAGCCTTCTGACTCCCTGGGAGGCCTGAAGGCAGTTGAAAAAACGAATCTCGATGTTTCTTATGATATCCTTGAAGTCATAAGGAAATCCGGTTACGAGCAGGCTTTCTGAAAGCATAGCGGTCTTTGATACATGTATCGGAAGGCCGTTTAACTGCGCCCCTTCGCCGTCGGTTGCGGTAAAAAGCTCCCCCGTAACAGGATTTAAAACTATTCCGGCAGCGATATTCCCTTTCACCGCAAATGCTATTGAAACGGCAAAAAAGCCGAGATTATGGGCAAAGTTCGTTGTTCCGTCAAGAGGATCTATAATCCAGATGCATTCCGCGCCTTCATTTTCAAAACCGCTTTCTTCCGCCAGAATCCCATGCGACGGAAACACCTTCTTTATTGTTTCGATAATCACCTTTTCGGATTCCGTATCAGATTCCGTAACAAGGTCTATAGCTCCCTTTTTCCTGATTCCGGATATCCTCCCGAAGTTTGTTTTCAGTATTCCGGCGCCTTTATATGCGGCTGCAATACCTATCCTTTTGATTAATTTCATGTCCATAAGGGTCTTCCTTTATATTCGTTTCCCGGCGTATGTCAACCCATTTTATAATCTTTTATCCCCGGCCTCTGAACTCCGGACGGTTACCTGTCCAGGCGATTTATTATGTTTCAGGATGCTTTGTACAAATGGATTCTATCGAGTGTTCCATTTTTTTTATAAGAGGGGCGAGAGTCGATTCGTTGTTGGCTGAAATGGGAATGGAGTCGTAGAGGCGGCATAAATTTTCCACGGTCTCTTTTTCTACAAGGTCCTGCTTGTTGAAAATCCGGAGCATGGGGATTTTGTTCAAATTGAGATCCGAGAGTATCCTTTCAACGGACTCTACCTGATCTTCAAAACGGGGATTGCCGATATCTATCACATGGAGCAGGAGATCCGCATTGTTCAGCTCTTCAAGGGTTGCACGGAAGGCGACAAGCAGGTCCTTCGGGATATTTTTTATGAAACCGACCGTGTCGGTTATTATTACCTCGGTCTCTTTCGGGAACTTGAGCCGCCTGCTTGAAGGATCGAGAGTCGCGAATAGCCGTTTTTCGGCAAGGACATTGCTTTTTGTGAGCGTATTTAGAAGAGTCGATTTGCCGGCATTGGTATATCCGATTATTGAAATAACCGGCAGGCTCTTCTTGCTCCGTTTTGCCCTTTGCTGCCGGCGTTGCCGAATTACCATTTCAATGGCTTTTTCAAGCCGGCTTATACGGTCCCGTACCAGCCTGCGGTTCAACTCAAGTTTTGTTTCTCCGGGACCTCGTCCTCCTATGCCGCCTGTTAAACGGGACATGGCTGTATTTTTAGTGACAAGGCGGGGAAGCAGATATTTGAACTGGGCGAGTTCCACCTGGAGTTTACCTTCCCTGGTCCGGGCTCTCTGGGCGAATATATCAAGAATGAGCTGGGTCCTGTCGACCACCTTGATTTCCGTCTGATCTGTTATCGATCTTATCTGTGACGGATTGAGCTCCTGGTCAAAAACAATCATGGAAGCGCCCTTTTGAAGCGCTAAAAGGGAAAGCTCACCGAGTTTGCCTTGTCCCATCAGAAATCTTGAGTCCGGCCTGCTCCGCTGCTGGATAACGGTTTCAAGAACTTCAATGCCTCCCGATATTGCAAGCTCCTTCAATTCATCCATTGAATCTGCGGCATTATCCTTCGAATCCGTCGAAACGCTCACCAGGATCGCCCGTTCCCCGGTCTCTTCTGCCTTGTGCGCCGGCTTTGCCTGCGCAAGCTCGGCTTCTATTGCCTGAATCTGTTCAATGCATCCTATGTCAAGCAGGTTCGGTTTTACGGGAGGAAGAATATTATACGGGTTGCCGTCAGGGCTTTTGGGAAGAATGTGCCCGATGTGAATTTCATGAGGCTCGCCGTCCTTTGTTAATGTCACGGCAGCCATCATGTCGAGCTTTAATAGTGCAAGATCCGTGAGATCATCTCTTGAGAGGGGTTCGTTTTTCAGGTGAGTATGTATGCATCTTAACCCGTTTAACCTTCCGGGGGCCGTCCGGTATTCGCTTAAATCGGGTATTACGATACGCCTGTTGTCTCCCACAATAACGCATTTTATCCTTCCCTGACGGTCGATGAGAAGGCCTGTCTGTCGCCGTATCTCGCCTGAGAGGAGGCAAAGCTCGCGTGCGGTTTCGGATGTGATCAGATATTCCGGAGGTGTGCGCCGGCGGTACAGGTTTTCAAGTCTCCTGATCTGGCCGGCTTTAAGACCTGATGTGTTTCCAGAGAGTTTTTTCATTTCCTTCGTCCGCCATCCTTCGTTCCCCCTTCTTCGGTTTCGTCTAACCCCGATAAACTTACTAATCTCCCTTGGACATGTATTTATCTGTCGCCATGTCTTTAAAGAGGGTATAGGCGCTTATGAAAGTCAGGGTTATTCTTCCGGTCGGACCGTTTCTCTGTTTTTCAAGCAGAATTTCGGCGGTGTTTTTTTTAGGATTGTCTTCATTCTTGTTATAGACTTCATCTCTGTAAATAAACGCCACTACATCCGCATCCTGTTCAAGCGCTCCCGATTCCCTTAAATCGTTAAGCTGAGGTCGCTTATCGGACCGGTCTTCAAGTTTCCTGTTAAGCTGGGATAGTGCAATAACCGGTATTTCAAGCTCTTTGGCAAGGGCCTTTAAAGACCTCGATATATCCGCAATCTCAAGATCCCTGCGTTCCGCCGGAAGCGTTCCTTTCATGAGCTGGAGGTAGTCGATGATCAGAAGCCCAAGCCCCTTGTTCATTTTAAGCCTGCGTGCTTTTGCCCTGATTTCCATGACTGAAATAGAGGGAGAGTCGTCGATAAAAACCGGGATTTCAGATAATTTGCTTGCAGCTTCCGTAAGGTTTTCCCAGTCGTCCTTGCTTAAAAAACCTCCTCTTACGCGTGTCGAGTCCACTTCAGCCTCCGAACAGAGCATTCTCAGCGAAAGCTGCTCTTTGGACATTTCAAGAGAAAAGACGGCAACCGGAGAGTTTGTTTTAGCGGCGGCATTCCTTGCGATGTTCAGGGCAAAAGCGGTCTTGCCCATTCCGGGTCTTGCCGCGATGATGATGAGATCCGATTTCTGAAACCCTGAAGTAAGCTTGTCAAGATCTGTAAAACCGGTTTCAACTCCGGTAACAAGGGCTCTTTTCCCCTGCCGCTCCTCAAGAGCATCTATGTTTGCGTTGATTATGGCATCCAGCGGATAAAAAGCCTGCCTGATTTTCTTTTCGGATATTTCAAAAATAGAGCTTTGGGCGAAATCGAGAATTTCATCCATATTGCCGCTGTCTTCAAAACACTTTCTTACAATATCGTTTGACTTTTCTATAAGCCGTCTTAAACAGGCTTTTTCATAAACAATCTTTGCATAATTAACAGCATTTATCGCAAGAGGAATATCAAGGAGCCTGGCTAAATATGTCGCTCCACCGATTTCTTCAATCCGGCCCTGCTCTTTCAAGGCATTCGATAATGTGACAAGATCAACCGGTTCGTTTTTATTAAAAAGCGCCAGCATGGCGGCAAAGATTTTCTGGTGGGCCGGCTTATAGAAGTCACCGGAAGAGAGAATTTCAATTATTTCCAGCAAAGTATTATTGTCTATCAGAACGGCGCTGAGCAGCGATTCCTCGGCCTCAATGCTCTGAGGAGGAACTTTTAAGAATCCGCCCCGGGGGGCGGATTCGTTTTGTTGTCTGGTTCTTGCCATTGGTTTTGCCGGAATTATGTAACTACTCAGGTTATTTAGACTGTAGGTTGTTAGACTGTAGGCTGTTAGCTAAAAACCAACAGCCTATCCACCTACAGCCTAAATGCCTACAGTTTATCCACCTGGGCTGTTACGGATTTATTGCGAAGTCATCAAAATTGTAAAACAATGCCGGTCTATTCCGGGACCACCTCAACCGTGATATTCGGCTTGATTCCCTTGTATACGCGGACAGGTACGGTAAATGTTCCCAGTGTTTTTATCGGCTCGGCAAGCAATACCATGCTTTTTTCTACAGTAAAGCCGTGGGCTGCAAGCGAATCGACGATATCACGCACGGAAATCGATCCATAAAGACGGTCTTCTTCGCTGACTTTTGCGGTTATCTTGCAGACAACCCCCTCAAGTTTTCCGGCTATTTCTTCTGCAAGCCCCTTTTCCCTTGCTATCTGAACATCGAGTTTAGCCTTTTCCCGTTCCAGCATCTTAAGGTTCTGTGGTGTGTTCAAAACAGCTTTTTTCTGAGGTAAAAGATAGTTACGAGCATATCCGTCCGAGACATTTACAATACTGCCTACAAGTCCCAGAGATTCGATTGTTTCCTTTAATATCAGTTTCATGGTTTAACCTCCAAAGAGCGGGCTTTTTTTGCTGCTTGAAAGAGCAGAGCAAAAGGGCCGGCATTGTTTCATATAATTAGGAGCCGTTACAAAATAAACATTATATTTCCTACCATTTTGTTAGGAGTCGTTACAAAATAACCATTATATTTCCGACTATTTTGTTACAGCTCCTTATGCCGGTCACGGCTTACGGCTCCTTATGCCGCGCACGGCTTACGGCTCCTTATGCCGCGCACGGCTTACGGCTCCTTATGCCGGTCACGGCATTTCAATGTTACAGTTATTTTTATTACAACGGCTTATGTCAGGAATTCTCAATTTTTCTTACATTAAGCCAGACGTCAAAAAACCCAAGCCCTATTACAAACAAAAATATTATGTGCTGAAGCGCAATAAGGCTGTATAAAAAAAATTTGAGCGTTTTTGGCAGCTGTTTTTTTTCAAAATAAAAAGATACTATGGCTATGCCCTGAAAGAAATATATAACCATAAGGATAAGTAAAATATTTATTCCTGTAACCTTAATGGTTTTGTCCGGGATGAAAAGCATCAGTGATGACGCGATCACCACCCAGACAAGATGTTCAGGCGCCTTCCACAAATTGAGAGAGCCGAAATCAGGATAAAAAAGATTTTTTTTTACAAGCACCTGTTTTGAAATCAGAAGGCTTGCCCAGCTCACAAAGAGAGTGGAAGCAATTATTAAAGCCGGAATGATCCTTACAAAAACATACTGAATCTGATCCATGGAATCCGAAATCATCCGGATATTTTCTTCCGATACCCCCATGTTTTTATAAAGATCCATGGCAAGCTTTAAATTTGTTGCAACATATTCCGAAGCAAGAGTGTAAATTCCTGCGCCATGGATGTTGCCGTATATCATCATGCCTATACCGCCGGTTGCCAGAACGGAGCAGGATGTATAAAGAACTGTTTTTTCGACTGAGAGATTGAGATAAAAAAATTCACTCAGTATAAAGCCCAAAAACAGAAGTTCTGCAAAAAAAATCAAGTCAATTGAAACATTACGTACGGCCAGTACAATAACAAGGATTGTCGCCGCAAATATAAAAATGCCTGATTTTCTGCCCAGTTTGGAACGGTAAAATAATACGGGCAAGGGAATAAACAGGGCTAATAAAAAGCCTATAACAGGGATATAGATAGACGCTAAACATATCAGGCTTGATAAGGCGGTCCCTTTTACAATATCCTCTGTTATTTTCCCTTCGGAGTATGACACTATTCTGGCCTTCCTTGTAAGCCGTCGTTCAAAAATAACCGTAACATTGAAATGCCGTGCGCGGCATAAGGAGCTGTAAGCCGTGACCGGCATAAGGAGCCGTAAGCCGTGACCGGCATAAGGAGCTGTAACAAAATAGTCGGAAATATAATGGTTATTTTGTAACGACTCCTAACAAAATAGTCGGAAATATAATGTTTATTTTGTAACGGCTCCTAACAAAATGGTCGGAAATACAATGGTTCTTTCGTAACGGCTCCTAACCGGACAAAACTGGATGTTCTTCAAAGATCTCCCGGTATATTGCTAAAAATCCAGAGTGCCGACATACGGCAGAAGGGCTATAGTTCTCGCACGTTTGATCGCGTGACTTAAGACCCTCTGGTGTTTGGCACATGTGCCGGAAATTCGTCTCGGGATTATCTTGCCTCTTTCAGTTGTAAAGTATCTTAATGATTTTGAATCCTTATAATCTATTACAAGAGTTGAATCGGCACAGAAACGGCATACTTTGCGCCTGTGGAACACCCTTTTTTTCTTTTTATCCGTATCGGTTTGTCCTTTTCCCTGATTATCAAAAACCATATGCTACTCCTTTTCGTTGCTCTCTTTTTCTGTATTGGTTCCTTCCGGTTCGCTCTCTTTTGAAGGAGCAGCGGAATCTTCCGGTTTGCCGGTTTGCGCTGGTAAAGCTGCTTCTGCCGCTGCTTTAGCCATATCTTCCTTTATCTTGTCGATGTCGGCGTTTTTATCAAGCAGGATGGTCATGAATTTAAAAACCCGGTCATCGATTCGGAAAAAGCGCTCCATCTCACTCACAAGCAAACCTGTCCCGCAGTAATCAAGACGGATATAATAGCCGCGGGTTTTCTTCATGATTTCGTAAGCAAGCTTCTGGTTTCCCCATTCGTCAAGCTTGACAAGAAATCCGTTTTTCTGGGGGATAAGGTCTTTGATTTTTTCCAACATGGGGATCCTGTTTTCTGCTGAAATATCAGGATCGATGATAACAATTGATTCGTACCTTCGCATAAAACCTCCTTCTGGATTTAAAGCCCCGGTATATGGCCGGAGCAAGGATAAAATTACGTATAATGTAATTGTATAAAAGCTGTCTTCATTATCATTTCAAAAATATAAGTGTCAAGACTTTAAAAATGTGCTATTACCGCATGAAATGAATTATCCAACAAAGCCGACCGGTTGTAATAATGATGCAGTTGTAGAAATGCAGGGTTTTCTATGAAGGTATCAAAGATGACGGTCTCGTAAAAAGTCATATGCGAACGGATTTGAGATTTTTGGGAAATAGATTTTTAAATTACTGAGCGTTAAAAATCACAAGCTGTTTGAGGGCGTT
>JAUYEO010000177.1 GCA_030689795.1 Desulfobacterales bacterium
GCCGTGAGAGAAGTCACCGGCTCAATGCACCTTATATCCGCCAATTCGGACAAGATACTGCTTGATTGCGGAATGTTTCAGGGCCGCAGAAAAGACACGGAGAATAAAAACAAATTATTCCCTTTTGATCCCAAATCAATATTAACTCTTGTTCTTTCCCACGCACACATAGATCATTCAGGAAGGATCCCTCTTTTAACCAAAAACGGCTTTACCGGTCGTGTAATATGCACACGGGCAACTGCTGATGCCTGCACATATCTTTTACTCGATTCGGCACATATCCAGGAATCCGATACAAATTACTTGAATTATAAATTCCTTCTAAATGCTCTGTTATCAAAGAGCGATAACGTCGACCATAATAAAAGCAAAAAAAACAAAAGAAACGAAATCGCAAGTATGTTAAAGATCGAAGGCAATAAACTTAACATCGAACAAATAACAGCATTAATGAAGGAAAATCATCTTGACCGAATAAGCCCGCTTTATACAATTGAAGAAGCTGAAAAGGCCCTCCGGAGTTTCGATGGCTATCCCTATCGCGTGCCTGTTGAAATCGGACTAAACACAACCTGCACCTTTTATGAAGCGGGGCATATTCTTGGATCTGCCCTCTCTTTAATTAAAATAAAAGAAAAAGACCGCCAGTTTACGGTATGTTATACCGGCGATATAGGAAGATACGATAAGCCTATAATAAAAAACCCGAATGCCTTGTTCCCCGAAGAAGACAAAAACATAGATCTTCTCATCATTGAAAGCACCTATGGCAATCGCGAACATGAACCCATAGAAGATTTAAAGCCTCAGCTTAAAAAAGTTATAAACGACACTGTAAAACGCGGGGGAGTTATAATTATTCCGGCCTTTGCGTTCGGAAGGACCCAGGAGCTGCTGTACATTCTTCATGAACTCTATGATAAAGGCGAAACACCAAAACTGCCGATATATGTGGACAGCCCGCTTGCATCAAAGATAACAAAAGTTTTCGGGGAACACCCGGAAGTTTACAGCAGCGAGACAATAGATACGTTTCTTTCGAAAGGGAAAAATCCCTTTTCATTCGAACAGGTAAATTTCACCTCTTCAGTAGATGAATCAATGACGCTTATGAGGGATAACACCCCGCACATTGTAATTTCTGCATCGGGAATGTGTGAAGCCGGAAGAGTTCTCCACCACCTCCGGTACAAGGCGCATAACCCTAACAACACAATTCTCATAGTCGGTTTTATGGCCGAAAACACACTCGGACGCCGTATCCAGGATTATGGAATTGCATATGAAGAATCCGGTAGAAAAGGTGCGGCTCCTGTTATTAAGATCCTTAACAAGGAATATCCCCTTAAGGCCCGTGTTGTAAAACTTGGCGGTTTCAGCGCTCACGGCGATAAAAATGAAATGGTGCGTTTTTTAAAAGAATCTAATCTTAAAATTAAAAGAATCGCTGTCGTCCATGGTGAAGAAGAACAGACTCTCTCTTTTACCGGTTTTCTCACGCAGGCAGGATATTCCGCTTTTGCTCCGGAACCGGGCGATACGATTAGGATTATTTAAAAAGAAAGGAAAGACTTATATGAGCGAAATAAGAATGACGGGAGAAATAAGAACCGATTACGATTGCGAAATATCCGGCCTTCCGGCGGAAAGATGGGGAGAAGCTGTTTTCAGAATCGCCGACCAGGAGATCATAATAGAGGTAAGCGTTGAAAAAAGCATTACGGTCGCTATTATGATAGGGGAAGATACGAGATGGAAAGGAACCCTTGAAGGCCTTAAAAATCTTTTAAAAAGCGAAATTAAAGCACGATAGGTCCGGTCAAATCTTCTATCATCTCACCCCTGCCTTTACCCTGTTAAATTTTACAAAGGGAACCCTGTTAAACAGGGCAGGCCCTTCCCCATCGAGGGGGAGGGCCTTTCGGATTTTTTACGAAGTCATCAGCCGTAATTTTCTCAAATTAATCCTGTCCCAGTCCTTTCCGTCACCGGTCTTCGGGGTTTCAATGATCTTTGGGATACCGGCCAGCCGCTTGTCGTTCATAATCAGTCTGAAAGCATTAATCCCGATTTCTCCTTTTCCTATATGCTCGTGCCTGTCAACATGCGAACCGAGGCATTTTTTCGAGTCATTCAAATGGATTAAAAAAAGTTTTTCAAGCCCGATGATTTTATCAAACGCACTTGTTGTTTTAAGGTAAGATTCTTTTGTTCTGATGTCATAGCCGGCGGCAAAGATATGGCAGGTGTCAAGGCAAACCCCTGTTTTATCCTTCTGGTTTATCTTCTCAATTATTTCATGAAGCTGTTCAAAGGTGTGTCCTATTCCCGCGCCTTGTCCTGCTGTAGTTTCGAGCAACAGGCGCGTCTTTATTCCCGGATTTTTTTCAAATATTCCATTTATGCTCCCTGAAATCCTGTCTATCCCCTTTTTTTCGCCGTCACCCAGATGTGAGCCGGGATGAAGGACGACAAAAGGAATCTCAAGTGCCGTTGATCTGATAAGCTCCTGTTCAAGCGCATTGCGGGACAGGGAATGGTTTCCGGAATCCGGTGCAGCAAGATTTATAAGATAGGATGTGTGGGATGCTATATATTTAATACCTGTTTTTTGCCTGATTTTTTTGAACAGTTCAATCTCTTCATCTGAAACAGTGCGTTCTTTCCAGGAGCGGGAGGTTTTGGTAAACATCTGAAGCGCCGGACAGCCGTATCTCTTTGCTTCGCACAACGCCTCATGAAGACCGCCCGAAATGGAAAAGTGTGCGCCGAGAATGCAGGTCATTTTTTTCATTTTCAAGATACCTCGTTAAACGTGAATTTGATGTTCAATATCATAATTGAAGGTTTTATAAAAAGTACAAATTTTTTTACCACGGGCGCGAAGCAGCCAATATTTGACGGTTTCGTAAAAAGCCATATGCGAACGGATTTGAGATTTTTGGGAAATAGATTTTTAAATTACTGAGCGTTAAAAATCACAAGCTGTTTGAGGG
>JAUYEO010000182.1 GCA_030689795.1 Desulfobacterales bacterium
GCCAGGTAATCCAGTGTTTCTCGTAATGCTTCTCTGAGGTCAGTTGCAGGTCCTCTCCACGACAAACGTTGCTCGGCATAAAGATCCTGAAGAGCCTGTTGATAGGAAAAAGCTGCAGAAGGGACGATTTGGCTTAATGTCTGAATAATCATAGTATCCACATGGTTGTCCGCATGAGGATCAGTGCTGGAAGACGGTGAAGTAACAATTCGAGTGTCGAGAAGAATAAGGCCGTTTTTTGCCTTTGACAAAAGCGTTTGGTAGCGCTTGACCCCACCTCGCTTGTGGCAGAGCACAAGCAGCTCTTGCATAAGAGTGTCCACATTACTGATATATTCATCTTGTTCAGACGCTCCCAAGAGAAGAGGCCGCACAGAATTGAAGTATTCCACGACCAGTGCACGGAGGCATTCTCTCTTTTTCTGGGAGTTAATCTGTACTGAATTGACTTTGTTTAAGCCTCTTCTTGTCTGTTCAAGTTTCAGGATAAAATCTGGGACGTTGACGGGCATCTAATCCCCTTTGTTTGAAGGAAGATTATGCGCTACTAGGTTGTATCCAACAGCATTCAGGGCGTATGCTCCTTTGCCCGATGCGGTTTCAAAATAGCCAGCTACCTTGGCATCAGGCAGGATTTGCCCTATGGTCTTCGGAAGCTTGAACCCAGCCTGCTTGAAATACTTCGTTAGGTCTTGGGCATTTACCGTTTCACTTCTTTCACTTTCCGGTGCTAATTCGCGCAGATAATACGCAACTACACATGCCATTTGTCGCGCCGATTTTGGTTGTTTCTGCTCCTTGAGAGTTCTGATGTCTATTGTAAGTGGATTTGGAGCAGAGGTGCCCTGCAGGGGAGGTATAGGAACTTGAGGCATAGTGTGCTGTGGCGCGTTTACAAGAGCATTGATGCCAAGATGCGAAGATGCTGCCTCTAATGCAGTCTTTCTTGCACCAGGCTCCAAAGAATCCAACGCGCTGATTATCTGATCAATTGCTTGTCCGAGTGTTAGTTTCTTTTCAGTCATTACTACCTCCTTTTCATTTTCTATGGCCGAACAAGTTATTTTACAGTTTCCAGATAACTTCGAGGCTGGACAATGTCGATTTATCTGTTGTCTTCGCGATTAATGGTTGACTCGCCCGTCAGATACGACATAAATATTTTAAATAATACATAATATTAAGACAATTATTTTGCAACTATTAATTCCCGGCATCCCGGTAAAACCGGTTTCACAGGAAATTTATCAAGCAACAGTCAATTTCACTGATAATGTGCTGGAAAACACCAGGTGTTTAAAGGCGGGCTGTTTCCGGCATTTGATCCTGCAAATATAAAAGCTGATATCAGTAAAGTTATTTACAATTGAACATCCCGGATATCCGGCTGGTTCATGTTATGTTAATGATATGGTTATTAAGCCAGGCAGTAAATTCTTCGCGACCAAGTTTCCCATTCGCGAGATCAAGGATAATTCGCTCTTGTTCATCTACTGATGCCTCAATTTCAAATCCATTAAGAATTAAAAAGGTTTCCATTGCGGCATGACCGACTCTTTTATTACCATCAATAAAGGGGTGGTTCATAACTATGAAGAAACAAAGTGCGGCAGCTTTAGCAAGAATATCTGGATAAAGATCTGTGCGGTCAAATGTAGTGCGGGGTTGATTTATTGCGGATTCCAGGGTATGCATATCGCGAATTCCCCTTGCCCCACCGGAAACTTCAATAATCCTATCGTGTAATTCAAGAATTTCACGAAGAGAAAGGTGGCGCATCAGGCCAACCGTTTATAAAGTTCTTTATTCTTTGAAAGAACTTTCTGCACGGCTTCGTCAAATGCCGATTCAGGCTGACCAATTAAATCCTCAATCGAAGCGGTTACAAACTGACTTGGCAACAAGCCGAACTTCTCGGCCATTTTCTGTAGCAATGCGGCCTTGGAATCATCTATTTCAACTGTTATTCTTGCCATATTTAATTCCCCCATCTGTTCTGTAGGTAAGTATAGCTTAAGTTTTCAATTTTTCCAAGCAAGCATCCATATGGGAACGTTCATCAATATATAAGTTGATCATGTTTCAAAACTCAATTTCAGCTCTTCTGCCTGTATCAGGCCACATGCGACAGCCATACTAACTCTCCGAATAAGTTTAATAAAAAGCAAATCATAAATTTATAAAAGGCATGTTTAAAGATGAATAACACGGAATAAAAAGAAATGCGGCAGCTTTTTTTGTCAACCTTAATTCGGTGGTTATATGATCTCAAATGTTCAATGCCTGCTTAATATCGTTCCTTAAATCCTCAGTGAAATTCTCTAAATCCAAATCACTCAACATCCCATGTCGATACATTAGGTACAAATACCCTTTCATTCCTGATCTTGAATGTCCGTCAAGACAGCTTTCCAGAATTTTTCTTTCCTTTTTCATTCTCTCTCTGGCATCCCAAAATCGTTCTGTCGGTGTTCGGCCTTCATCCATAAAAATCGCAACGATTTCTTTATTCTTTTCTGTCAGATAGCGTTCACGTAGTTCTGGAACCATACTCTGAAAAGTTTTCCAATCAGATTTAATTAGTTTCCCTTCCATTTTCCTCACCATATAAACGCTTGAGCCGCGAGAGAATAGCCGCTTGCTTCACTTTGCTCACTCCCTGTCCATCCAGTAGTCTGGGTGACGTCGAAGGTCGGCAACTGCGATGATGCTTACGAAGCCGGACTTGACTTGATAAATGACGCCAAATGGGAACCGGTTGACAAGGCAGCGACGGGTATTCCTGGACATTGGCGACCACGCCTCAGGGTATTGGATAATGCGGTAAATAGTTGAGTAAACTTCTTGGGCAAACTCTATACCGAGGCCATGCCGGCAGTCTTCATAGTATTCAACAGCCTTGTCAAATTCAGTTTCAGCATGTTTGTGGAAAAAGAATTTCATTTCCCGTGCTTTGCTCGAATTTTTGCGAAAACTTCTTCACCGGGGACCAGCTCAGCCTTTCCTTCCTCAATTTGGGATACGCGACGTTCCGCTTCTTCTGCCCAAAGGCGATCGATTTCCTCATCGACTGGAAGGTTGAGGCTCGTAAGAAGCTTCTCAACCAAGCTTATACGGACATCTGACGGAAGGGATAGGGCTTCTTCAACAACTCTGTCATTTGTTGATGTCATAGTATTTCTCCTTTACTGGACTATTTAAACATACATCACAAGGTAAGGCAATACTGATCCATAAGAGCAGAACAAGTTATTCTACAGTTTCCAGATAACTCCACTACCAACAAGATACCTTCAGGGCGGGACAATGTCGATTTATCTGTTGTCTTCGCGATTCATGGCTGACCCGCCCGGTAGATACGACATAACCATATTAAATAATACATAATATCTTGACAATTATTTTGCAACCATCTATTTCCATCATCTATTTCCAGCATCATAGACATCCATGAAACTCCCTTCCGCTTACGATAATAAAAATTTTATATAATTCAATTTGTTCTTATACGGCGGATAGGGGATGGTTGGATTGAAAATGGTCGTTTTCTGTAAAATTGACCGGTGATGACTGAAAGCGTCGAAACTGAATTTGCCGTGATAGCAACCCATGCCGCTGTTCCCGACACCACCGAAGGGCAGCCTGGGATTCGATACGTGCATCATGGTGTCGTTAATGCAGCCGCCGCCTGATGATGTCGATGACAAAAGAATATCCCTTTTGGCTTTTGAAGAAGTGAAAAAGTACATGGCCAGGGGTTTTTCATGCCTGTTGATCATGGAGATCACATCTTCGAGACGGGTAAACTCCAGCACCGGAAGCAGTGGTCCGAAAATCTCTTCCTGCATGATGGGATCAGTATAGTTGATGTTATCGATGATCGTCGGCTCGATATACCGGTCGGTCCTGTTCACTCTTCCGCCGTGAATTATGGTTCCGGCCGAATGCATGAGCTTTTCCAGACGATCAAATTGCCGGTCGTTTATAATTCTTCCGAAATCGGGACTCTGTTCGGGATCATCGCCGTAGAAGCTCTTTATACAGCCGCTGATTTTTAACAGCAGTTTATCCTTTACCTCCCTGTGTACAAAGAGGTGGTCGGGAGCAATGCAGGTTTGGCCGGAATTTAAGAATTTGCCGAAACAGATGCGCCGGGCCGCGATATCGAGATCGGCATCCTGTTCAACAATGCAGGGGCTTTTCCCTCCCAGTTCCAATATGATCGGCGTCAGGTGTTTGGACGCCTTTTCCATGACGATTTTTCCGAGAGGGGGACTTCCGGTGAAAAAAATTAAATCGAAGCGCTGATCCAGAACGGCCTGGTTGACATTTCGATCACCGGTAATAACACTGACGTATTCCGGAGGAAAAATTTCAGTTAAAAGCTTCTTAATTATATTCGATACATTTGCGGAATAATGAGCCGGTTTCATCATGACGCAGTTTCCGGCCGATAATGCCCCGACCAAGGGCAGCAGCGCGAGCTGAAGCGGGTAATTCCAGGGCGACATGATTAGAACGACTCCGTAGGGTTCGTGCAGTATCCGGCTGGTGGAATAAAAATTCAGCATGTCGGTTGAGATTCTCGTGGGTTTTGCCCACTTATTCAGTTTTTTCAGGTGATGTTTGATTTCCTTTAATATCATACCGATCTCGGTGCCGAATACTTCCAGTTTAGGTTTTCTTAAATCCTCCCAGAAGGCGTCGTAGATTTCGTTTTCGTATCTTAATAACGCATCCTGAAGTTTTTTCAGGCTGTCGCGCCGGAATTCGATATCGATGGTTTTTCCTGTTTGAAAAAAATCGCGATGCTCCTTTACTGCTTTTGATATTAAATCCATACTGATATTACTCCATTGTTTTTATGTATTGTCGGATAATATTCCGTCTCGCCTTCTATATCATCTTATATTCCTTCTATATTTTATCTGTATATTCTTGACAAGTATCATTTGCATTTGTATCTTTTTCCCGGTTATTATGTAATGATGATTGAAGGGTTCCAAGGTTCAAGGGTTCAAGTAACAAGAAGTGAAGCATCAGCGCTCAATGATGAATAATTCAAAGAATTAAAGGTTTGGCAAAAAGTCCTTTCAACCATGCTTGGGGATTTATGGGGCGCAGAAAGGTATGGAAGAAGAACCTAAAATAATAAACAGAATATGACAGTCTCGACGCTTAACTCTTCATACAGGCAAAAGCGCGAAAAAGCCGTGGAAAGCAATTGCAACTGCTGCAACAAGGCGGCTCCTTTCTGCTGGAGATGCAGGTGCGGGTTTGCCATATGCCAGGACTGCATGGAAGAAAATTTCTGGGGAATGTCATGCAACGGAATTACATGGCAGTGTCCGGACTGCGGGAGCCAGAATGGTCTCGGAAATCAGTAAAAACTTGACCCGGAACACTAGTCCAGATCCAACTTCACCTTACACTGATTACATATTACAACGCCCCGAAAAACTTTATTGCCGCATTCGGGACAAATATAGCGGGCTTCTTCATCTTGAATCCACTTTTCAGTACCGACCTCTCGCCAGTACGGAATAACCCGCAAGATTACCTTTTTACCAATAGTCATGGGGAAATTATCAATATGCCGACAGGGAAATTCATCGCACTCGTGACATCCGGTGTAACCTTTTTCTTTGGCGCATGCCCTGATCTTACAATGCTTGCAATGCATAAACTGATCACCAGATAAGCACCCGTGGCATCGTATATCTTCTGCTGAAATATTCTCACTATTGGGAAGAGTGCCCTTGCCGGGAACTCCTCCCTTGTAAAGCCCCACTAACCTCTCCTTAAGTTTATGATTATTATCACGATTTGCTATATAAATGGCACAGACTCCACAATAAAGTCCACAAGGAGAAATAAAATCCGGATTTATATTCATAATTCCAATCCTGTTGATTTATCATTTTCTTATATTACAAAAGCAATGACAAAAGCTGAGCAGGCGGCTTGCAACGTTCCCTATGAAAAACCGAAAGTAATCCCGCTCTGCTCCAGCGACATGTTGACGCTCATAACCCTGGTTCCTTTGGAAGGCGTGCACCATGCCGCACCGCAACGATCCAAATGATATCCTTTTTGGTTTTATAAAAAAACGGTATGGCGATATGATCACCTCCCGGTAGGGAAGCTCTGGAAACTCCGGTATGCTTCTACCGGATTCAGGTAAGTCCTCAAGCCTTCGTAAAACTCTTTCGGTTCGATCCCGAAAACCGGCTGCCGCTGATGGTTTATCCCGCCGAATATATGCGAGTGCAGACAGAAACTGGTTTCTGGCAGAAGGCGTAAAACGAATTTTCACGACGGCTCCTGGGATAGGAGTAAATCGGCTTCAGCAAGAACAGTATCTATATCATAGCCATCGCCTGTTTCTATTTCCCTATCTCCCTTAGCCAAAAGATGCAGAATCTCTTTATCGTGTTCAGATTTCTCATACGCCTCGACACCGATTATAACGGCAGCCGCTCGCCCTCTTTGCGTAATGATAATGGAGTTCTTGTTATCTCGTAATTGTTTCAGGACCTTGGCAGCGTCCTGCCTCAAATTGCTTACCGGAAGGATATTTATAAGCTTTCCCATTGTGTACCCCCTATTGTATTTTTACACGTACCATCAAATGAAGTATAAAGCAAGCGGTTGCTTGAATACTGTAACCTTTTTTTGGCTGTTCAAAAAAAGGTATCCAACCAAAAGTCGTAACAAACGGGTTACTTGTCAAAACGTCAATGTCAAAACGGAAATATTATTTAACTTTACTCCAATCTATGAGAGATTTTTTTCTTGACAACCTAAGGCCATATAGATGTTACCCGTCAATTCCGAGTCTTATGAAATTTTTCCAAAAAAAACTTGACATGACCCAATCTTGGTTTTATATTTAAGCCGTTGCTTAATCACTTAATTATGGTATTGTTGCCCTATGAAAATAGAACCTTCCGAGATATTTAAAGTGTTGAGCGTGGAAACACGCGTTAAAATAATCGAGCTACTTAAAGGCCAGGGACCTTTAGGTACTAAGGATATTGCAGCAACGATCGGCATAACAACTGCGGCCGTATCCCAACACCTCAAAATATTAAAACAAGCTGGTCTTGTCAGAAGCGAGAGGAAAGGATACTGGATACCATATTCGATAGATGAAAAAGCAATGGAAAATTGCCGGGAAATATTGAATGAAGTTTGCACGTGCGGATGCCAAGGAACAGGAAAATTTAGAGAATCCGAATCGGAAAGATCGAATTTGGAATCCCTGAAAAAGTATGAGGAAGAACTCAGAAATGAGATTAGTGCCGTACGACAAAGGTTAAAAGAACTGGAGTCCATGAAAAGGTAGGCAATTTTTTTTGCCCAAATATTTAAGTTGTTACTTAATTACTTAAACAGAAAGGAGGTGATCAAGATGGCAGAGAAAAAGAACGTCTGCGGTTGTGGCTGTATTCCGCTGAAGCAAGCCAGTGAAAAGCCAGTCAAAGACAAAAAGGACGACAAGAAATCTAAGTAGGTAGAAGGTTTTATGGCACCGGCAAGGGGGATGGGAGTGTTAAGAAAAATTTCTGTCCCCTTTTGTCTGTTTGCAGAACTTTTCGAACGGAGGTGCAAAATGAATCTATGGATACTGGCATTGAGCCATTTTATCCATGTTATGGGAACAGTAGTATGGATTGGTGGAATTTTGATGACACTTTTAGTAATATTACCAGGCTCGAAAACTGCTTTGAAATCGCAGCCCATGGTTGGCAAACTGATGACGGAGGTTGCAAAACGCTTTACTCCAATGGCTAACATAAGCATCTTTTTGCTAATTGCCACGGGTATTATCATTTTCTGCTATGACAAAAACTACACATTTCTTTTAGATCCGGAAAATCGTTGGAATGTTGTGATTGCTTTAAAACATTTTTTCGTCGCCACAATGATTATTATCCACTTCTACAGAGGATTGATACTGAATCCAAAAATCGAAAGATTTTCCTCACAACCAAATGAAAACAAAACGACAACATTAAAGAAGATTTCGTTAGACCTTGTTAAAATAAACTTTGCATTGGGAATCATGGTCCTGTTGCTGACCGCGGTCTCAATATCCATCTAATCATCACCACAATGAGTTTATTGCATGGCAGATAACGTAAAAATCAGCCGCGCTGCTTTCAGTCTTCTGATCAGTCATCGGCTGAATTTGTTTTGATATAGTCTTTGACCCCTTTTTTAATCTAACTCGACTAACTCCTTACAACTCCCACAGCGCTTGGCGCCGCGAAAGAGCTGGTCACTGCAATGAGGGCATCTGTAGCGATTTTCCTCTGCTTCCATCCACTTTTCAGTACCCAGCTTTTTTCTGGCGGGGACAGAGCGGAGTATTACTTTTTTACCAACAGGAACAGGAAAATCATCAATTAATTTACAAGGAAACTCTTTACATTGATGGCAGCCTTCATATTTTTTCTCCATTACACACGTTCGAATACCACATGTCTGGCAGTATACAAATTTTTCGTCTGATAAACAGCCTTTGCAGGCTATTTGTTCAGGTGTAACACCATAAGCACTGGCTAATTTATCTTTCAGTTTTTGATTATTGTCGCGACTTGCCATATAAACACCGCAAACGCCGCAATACAGACCGCAAGGTGCTGATAATTCTTTGTTCATTGTATTGTTTCCTTTCTACTAAATTATGTTATTGAAGTAATTTAAATCTGCCTGAATCCAGCATCTCTTTTATGCTTCCAATGAACGTTTCCGGTGCGGCATAATCAAGATGGCTCCGAAAGAGTGTGGAGACCCGGTTAAGCTCATCCAGCTCATGAAGATACGACTCGTCAAAATCATCGGTCTGATGTTTACGTTCATGATTTACAAATATTAATTTTTCGGGCTTGACCCATCCGGTTTTAACTGCAGAAGGGGCCAAACGACTGCAATGGCAGGGATTTTCTGAATTTATAAGACCGCAGTTTTTTTGCATGAATTTTCGAATAAGTTTTCTGGCACGCGAAAGGCGCTGCCGAAACGCTTCAGGTGTGATATCCAATATATAAGCGCCCTCATTACTCTTAACTTCAAATATCTCGCCCAGCGCATATGCCATTCGAAGGTTGCGATCCAGACACTGCAGCAATCCCTGAAGACAGTTTAGTCTTAACTCCTTTACAATAAGTTTCTGCTCGGCTTCTGACACGGATGGATGCCATGTATCTGCAAACCCCTTGTCAATCTGCTGCTGACATTGATCAAAATTGATCTCTATGAGTTCGGCGCGCCGTTTGCGTATAGTCAGCAGGTGGTTGGCCGAGATACGATATGCCCATGTCATAAACGCGCTCTCTTTACGAAAACTGCTTAGATGGGTGATGACTTTTATCAGAATTTCCTGGGCTGCGTCTTCGGCATCTTCAGGGTGTGCAAGCATCCGCAGTGCAAGCCTGTAAACACGATCCTGTATACACCCGACAAGATTTTCGAGAGCCTTCTTTTCTCCAACAACTGCCAACTCAACCAGTTTTTCAATATCTGATTCCATTTTCTAAAAATCCTTTTTTTGGTCTTTTAGAATTTAGACAGTTGGGATTGCAAAGTGTGACTGAATAATTAATAATTTTTCTTGCGTAATCGTTTCTTCATTATCGATATTATCTACGATCGGCCATTGGTAATAAGCGGAATCATCTATTTCTTGATGAGTTCGATAAGTTTTTCAATAACCTGGTTCAACTTATCATTCCTGATATGGCCAGCGCGATACAAAATAATGTGGCTGTCTGCGGTAAACAGCCGATTGGGTCTTATATTGCCTGGTTGTTTGAGATTACCTGATTCAAAATCAGTTTCATCGATTGATATGGCGTAGGTGTCTTTGATGGTTTTGCTGGTTATCTGGCAAAGAATGGCATCGTCTCCTTCGAGCTGAGCGAGTACAAGAGCAGGCCGGCGCTTGGACTGGCTTAGATATGAGAAAGGGAATGGGATGACAACAACATCCCCTTTTATAAATTTTGCCATGCTTCGTCCTCCTCAGGCGTTAACCAATCCTTAGACAAAGAGGATTCGCTCACTATGGCAATATCCATCTTTTCACGAACGATTTTTGCCTTCAGGAAATGGACGAAATCAAGCACTTCGGTCAGAAACGGTTCGGGTGCCTTTTCAATCTCGCTTATAAGTAATTCTTTTGTACTCATGATATGATACCTCATCACTTAAATTCTTGAACCGAAACAGCGGGTATATTCTCAGCTGCTTGCGGCGGGGAATCTTCATTTTTCAATATGTTAAGGATATTGATTGTTACAGTGGAAATCAATAAAAAATTATCACCAAACCATAAAATCAAATTTTTTAATCAGATGCGGCTTAATCTGAGATATCATCATTGCCTGATGTTTCAAAATGTGATGACAAAAGTCCCATATTTGAGTATCGTGGATCCATGAAGTCATTTCGTTTTGTCGCCCATGGCTTTAAACCGGTCTAAAGGAAAATGCCCAGGAGATGAAGAAGCCACTATGGCGTGACGGTTGGTTGATGGCAATCTGTGTTGGCCGAATCCTCATGTATATGAACTACATGGTTTATGCCGCGTGTCTGCCGATCCTCAAGAACGAATGGGGGATGTCGGCAACGCAGGCCGGCTCGATTGTGTCCGGATTCATGATCGGTTACGCAGCGTCGCTGGCAATCGCATCCTGGTTGTCGGATCATTTCGGCGCCCGTCGGATATTCGTGCTGTCGGCAATCACCAGCACGGTCACCGCCCTCTTGTTCGGTTTCTTTGCGCGCGACTATCTGACGACACTGCTTCTCCATTCTTTACTTGGCGTCGCCCAGGGCGGCATATATACCCCCGGCATCGTTTTAATGGCCGAGAGGTTTCCGGTCGATTGCCGCGGGGGCGCGGTCGGCTGGTTTATCGCGAGCACCTCTCTGGGCTATGCATGTTCCCTGGCCGTTTCGGGAATCCTGATCGCGCTGGGAGGCCATGTGCTCGCCTTCATCGGTACGGGCATTCTGCCTTCCGCGGGGGCATTGATCTTATGGACCGCACTCAGGCGTACGCCGAATATCATTCATGACCGCAGCGCCGGCGTAAGCTTAATGACTGTTCTGAGGAACGAACGGAATGTCAGGTCACTGATGGCAGGTTACACTTGTCATTGCTGGGAGTTGCTCGGCATGTGGGCATGGACCCCCGCCTTTCTCGCGGCAAGCCTTGCTTTATCCGGTGCTGCTTCGACCCGATCCGTAGAGCTTGCAGCCTATTGCGTGGCCGCCATGCACATTGTCGGCGCCGTCGCTTCATCCACCATGGGGCATTTGTCGGACTTTCTGGGGCGGCGGGCCGTTCTGACCGGACTCGGCGCAGCCGGAGCGCTTCTATCCCTGATCTTTGGCTGGCTGGTCGCCGCGCCCGTGCCGATCCTGGTTGTATTGATGCTCATCTACGGATTTGTGGCCATCGGTGATTCTCCGGTACTTTCGGCCGCAATTACTGAAGCCGTTGCGCCCAATCGTCTTGGGTCGGTACTGGCGGTACGTTCCCTTCTCGGGTTCGGCGCAGGCGCCGTCTCGCCGGTGGCCTTCGGAGCAGTGCTTGATTACCTGCGCATCGGCGATAATGTTGCCTCGGCATGGGGACCGGCTTTTATGGTTTTTGCGATCGGCGGGTTCGGCGCCACTTGGTACGCATGGCGCCTTAGCCCATCCGTCGCTGCCAAACAAATATAGTCCGGATTTAGCGAAGTAGAATCTGAAAGCTTTGAATATCTACCATTCGGGTCTGGCAGAGGTCAGTTCAGACGTCAATGAAAAACTTTGCTCCTGTCGAGGTTGCGGTATTGAATCGCCTCCGAAACATGATCTACGCTTATATCCGTTTTCCCGTCAAGATCCGCTATTGTGCGGGCTATTTTTAAAATCCGATTGAAAGCCCTTGCAGACAGCCCCAGTTTATCTATTGCAGCCTCAAGGAGGCTGCACGAAGCATCGTCTATTTTGCAATATTTTTTTATATGCCGGCTGTTCATCTGGGAATTGCTGTATACTTTCGTCTGCCTGAACCGCTCCGACTGAATAGCTCTGGCATCGGTTACCCGTTTCAGTATATCTTCCGATGATTCTGCAGTAATGTCCACCATAAGATCCCTGTACGGAACGGCCGGTACTTCAACATGAATATCAATCCTGTCCATGAGTGGTCCCGATATTTTCGATCTGTATCTGTGTATCTGCTGGTATGTGCATTTGCATTCATGCTTGGGGTCCGAGAAATAGCCGCATGGACATGGATTCATAGCTGCCACAAGCATGAAACTCGATGGATATGTAATTGTCGATGAAGCTCTTGATATCGTAACCTTCATGTCCTCAAGCGGCTGCCGCAGTACTTCAAGTACATGTTTCTTGAATTCTGAAAGCTCGTCTAAAAAAAGGACTCCGTTATGCGCAAGGCTGACCTCTCCCGGCCTTGGCACATGACCTCCTCCGATTAAACCAGCATCCGAAATAGTATGATGCGGAGACCTGAAAGGCCTTTTGACGACCAGGGCATCTCCTTTGGGAAGCATACCCGTAACACTATAGACCTTTGTAGTCTCAAGCGCTTCTTCGAAAGTTATCGGAGGCAATACGGAGGGAAGTCGTTTTGCAAGCATGGTCTTTCCCGAACCGGGCGGACCGATCATGATAAGGTTATGGCCGCCTGCCGCGGCTACTTCAAGCGCTCTTTTGGCATGTTCCTGTCCTCTTACTTCGGAAAAATCGACATCATGCCGGCTGTTTCCTTCAAATAATGCAGATATATCGGTTTTTGCCGCCTCGAGTTGTTCGGCTCCACGGAAAAAATCGGTCACCTGAGACAGTGTCTTAACCGGAAAAACCGAAATTCCTCCTACAACCGAAGCCTCTTTCCCGTTTTCAAAAGGAACTATGATGCCTTCATAACCTGCATCTTTAGCCGAAAGCGCCATAGGCAGAGAGCCGTTTACAGGCTTTATGCGCCCGTCCAGCGACAGCTCGCCGAGCACGAGATATCTTGCGAGCATTTTTTTCATAACAATGCCTGTCGCGGCAAGTATTCCAAGGGCGATCGGCAGATCGAAACCGGTTCCTTCTTTTTTTATGTTGGCCGGGGCAAGGTTGACTGTTATTCTGTCGTCCGGAAATGAATATCCTGAATTTGTAATGGCGGATTTAACGCGTTCCCTGCTCTCCTTTACCGCTGCTTCCGGAAGGCCTACCGTAGTAAAAGAAGGAAGCCCTGAAGCAATATCCACCTCCACCTCAACAAGATATGCGTCTATGCCGATAACCGCGCTGCTCAAAACCTTTGCAAGCATGATTCCTCCTTTTTTAAAGGTAAAAAGCCGGCCCCGAGAGTCATCTATACAGAATAATATTGTTAAGATCAAGAATTTGTTGACAATAAAGGTGCGGTTAAGTTATTGTTGCGATACATATTTTTCTGAGATATATTCCGCATGACTTCCGGATACATGCTGTAACAGCAGTTGAAGACTGAATTATAACGCTGGTTAAAGGAATGTGGAATTCTGACTGATATAATGGGTTGCTATTTAAATCAAAGAACTGTTGCAAAAACCGTTTGCTGTTCGGGTATTGGTGTTCACTCAGGCAAGGATGTTAATCTGACGATAAAGCCGGCGCCGGAAAATTATGGAATCAAATTCATAAGAACCGATCTTCCCGACAACCCGAGCATACCTGCACGCTTCAGCATGGTTGTGGATACGAGCCTCGCAACTGTTATCGGGCATGACGGGTTTATTGTTTCAACCATAGAACATCTCATGGCGACATTTGCCGGACTTTCAATTGACAATGCCGCTGTTGAGCTTGATTCATACGAAATGCCGATAATGGATGGAAGTGCCGAGCCTTTCACGCGCCTGATAAAAGAGGCAGGGGTTAAGGAACAGGATGGCCCGAGATATTATTTTGTTGTGAAGAAACCCATCGAGCTGAAAAAAGACGGAAAATCTGTAGGGATATATCCTTCATCAGATTTTAGAATTACATGCACCATAGAATTTGATCATCCTCTGATAAAAAAACAGACTTTTTCTGCCGGAATTACCGAGCATGTATTTGAGCAGGAAATATGCAGCGCAAGGACTTTCGGTTTTTTACACGAAATCGAATATCTTAAGCAGTATGGGTTTGCCCGTGGAGGATCTCTTGAGAATGTTGTTGTAATTGACAAAAGCGCTATTTTAAACAATGATGGTCTCCGTTTTCCGGATGAATTTGTCAGGCATAAAACCCTGGATTCCATAGGCGACTTTTCTCTACTTGGTTTGCCTGTCATAGGGCATTTTGTGCTGAACAAATCAGGACATGCTTTTAATCATGCTTTTATTGAAACGTTTTTTTCCGAGAAAGAATCCTGGGAAACCCGAACTCTTACATGATAACAAAAGATAAAAACCGATATGAAAATACTAAGAAAATATAAAACATGGATAGTTTTTCTCTGTTTTCTTCTTGTACTGCCGGGAACAGGTTTTGCACAGGGGGCAAAACTAACCAACATAGCAATTATCAGATATCATGACGATCTTCTCTTTAAGATAAATCTGGACGGCGCTTTCAGGGAAGATATGAACAAGGCGATAATGAGCGGGGTGCCTGCCACATTCTCATTTTATGTCAAACTTAACAAATTGAAAGACTTATGGTTTAACAGCAATATTGCCGATATTTATTTAACCCATACAATCAAATACGATACCCTGAAAAAGGTTTATACCGTTTCACGACCATGGAAGAACAGCGACCCGGTTGTTACCGAATCTTTTAAAGAAGCTCAGGAACTGATGACCCAGATTGACGGATTAAAAATTGTCCAGTTAAACAGGCTGGAAAAAAACGGGCATTACCAGATAGAGGCCAAAGCAGAAGTCAGCAAGCTTACCCTGCCGTTTTACCTCCATTATGTTTTTCTGTTTGTTTCTCTATGGGACTTTGAAACCGATTGGTATATAATAGACTTTGTCTATTAACATCCGGTTATTGAATGACTCCTCTCCAAAACCGATATGAACAACAACTTAACCTCCAATAAATATTCCACTGACTCCGCACAGGAAAGTTTCAGACGTAAAAGAGAAGGCATTATAATCGTTGCAATAATATTTATCGTTGCCCTCTTAACATTCCTTGAAAGCAGAATCATTAAATTCGGAACCGATATACCGGTATCAAACACGGTTCTGATGTTTACCCTGATCAATATAAATTTATTATTGCTCATCCTTTTGATATTTCTGGTATTCAGAAACCTGTTTAAGCTTCTTTATGACAGAAAAAAGAAGGCCATGGGGGCAAAGCTCCGTACAAAACTTGTTATTGCCTTCGGTACCCTCACCCTCTTGCCGACAATAATTTTATTTTTCTTTTCAATTAGTTTTATAACCACCAGTATTGAATTCTGGTTTAATGTTCCGGTTGAGCAGGCGCTTGAAAATTCACTTGATGTCGGGCGATACCATTATGACCAGATTAAGAATAATAACAGGTTTTATCTGGAAAGAATTTCGTATCAAATCAACTCCAAAAAACTCCTTGATCCTCTTAAAATAAATTCTCTTTCCCAATATCTGACGGTTGTTCAAAGGTCATTCAACATAAACGCCATCGAATTATATAACAGTGATTTCGAACGGATCTCTTTCGCGCTTGCTTCTGAGCTTGAAAACTTCCCTTTAGATACCATTACTCCCGATAATCTTCAAAAAGATATGTCTCCTGAAAATGTCCGTACTATCACTGAAAAAATATCCCGGGGAGAGCTTGTAAGAATTATCGGAACAGTGCCTTTCGGAGTTCGGCCCAAAGAGGCAAGCGGGTATATCGTTTTGACAAGCCTGATTTCCAATCATCTTTCCGACAAGATGAAATCCATTTCCCTCGGCTTTGAAGAATACCAGCAAATCAAACTATTTAAAAAACCGATTCAGATTTCATATTATATATTACTCTCTATCGTTGCATTGCTTGTGCTTTTTTGCGCCATCTGGTTCGGTTTTTATCTTGCCAAATCAATTACTATCCCTATCATGGAGTTAGCTGAGGGCACACGGAGAGTCGCTGAAGGAGATCTTGGTTTCAGCATTGATATAAAGGCAGATGATGAAATAGGAAGCCTTGTCAACTCATTTAATAAAATGACAAAAGATCTCAGGACCGGCAGGGAACAACTCGAGCTTTCAGCAAAAATGCTTGGGCAGCAAAATATTGAGATTGAAGAAAGACGCCGGTACATGGAAATCGTATTAAAAAACATCTCGACAGGAGTTATAACCCTTGATGCCGGCGGAATTATCACTACAATAAACAAGTCGGCGGAAAAGATGCTAAATCTTGAACCTGATGAAATTATAGGAAAAAGCTATAAAGAGTTATTAAAAGATCAGCATCTTAGCCTTGCCGCCGAAATAATGGAAAGCCTCTCAGTTTCAAAAGATAATGCTGTTGAATTACCCTTAAGTCTCTCCATCGGTGAAAGACGCCGGAGTTTTCTTATAAATGTCAATGCATTAAAAGATGATTCCGAGCAGCACGTGGGGCTGGTTATGGTTTTTGACGATCTGACCGAACTTGAGAAAGCTCAGAGGATGGCCGCGTGGAGAGAAGTGGCACGTCGAATAGCGCATGAAGTAAAGAATCCATTAACGCCGATAAAACTGTCCGCACAGCGACTTAAGCGAAAATATTCAAAACAGATCCACGAGCCGGTATTTGAAGAATGTACCAGAATGATAATAGATCATGTTGATTTAATTAGAAACCTTGTTAATGAGTTTTCATCCTTTGCGAGGTTTCCTACTGCAAATCCGGTCCCGTGTGATTTGCCTCCCATAATCAGAGAGACTGTTGCTCTTTATAAGGAAGGCCATCAAAAAATTCTTTTCGGCATAAATATTCCTGATAACATACCGCGTCTTAACCTGGACAGGCAGCAGATAAAACAGGCTATGATCAATCTGGTTGATAATGCGGTTGCCGCGATTAAAGATAACGGAAATATTGTTATTACACTTGAGCATGATAATGAATTAAAAGCAGTCAGCATTGAAGTTGCTGATGACGGAGCCGGTATATCAGAAGAAGATAAGGCGCGAATTTTTGAGCCGAATTTTTCAACAAAAAAAACCGGGTCAGGCCTTGGACTCACTATAGTAAACACAATTATTGACGACCATAAAGGCATTATCCGGGTTCAGGACAATCACCCGAAAGGAACAAAATTTATCATTGAGCTGCCTATAGTTTAAACTTGTTTTTAACCGGCGTATTTTTGATAATCTGATTGAAGGAATAATAAAAATGTTTCCAACCATATTAATTGTCGATGACGAACCGTCAATTCTTAAATCATTAAGCGGCCTTCTTACCGATGAAGGCTTTGAAGTCATGACAGCTTCGAACGGATATGAGGGGCTGAAGATTATAGACAGGGAATCTCCTGATCTGGTTCTCCTGGATATATGGATGCCGGGTATAGACGGTATTGAAACTTTAAAACAGATTAAAAAGGAAAATCCTTATGTGCAGGTTATAGTTATTACAGGCCACGGTAATATTGAAACTGCAGTAAAAGCAACAAAACTCGGAGCTTATGACCTTATAGAAAAACCCCTGTCAATAGACAAGATAATAGTTGCCATCAGTAATGCGCTGAATTTCAGGCGCCTGGAAGAGGAAAACAGATATCTTAGAAAAAAAACTATCGAAAAGCATGCCATAAACGGAACCAGCCCCCCGATAGTTGAACTGAAGAAAAAGATAGCTACAGTTGCCCCGACAGATGCATGGGTTCTGATCACAGGTGAGAATGGAACAGGCAAAGAGCTGGTTGCACGTACCATATACCAGCTAAGCGCACGGGTTGAAGAACCGTTTATAACTGTTGATTGCGCAACCATTCCTGAAGAATTTATCGAAAGCGAACTTTTCGGACACGAAAAGGGGGCCTTCACCGGGGAAACCGCCAAAAAAAGGGGAAAATTTGAATTGGCCGATAATGGAACCATTTTTCTGGATGATATCGGAGACATGAGCTTAAAAACCCAGGCTAAAATCTTAAGGGTGCTGCAGGAAAAGAAGTTTCAGAGAGTTGGCGGAAACAGGACTTTAAATGTAAATGTGAGGATAATTGCAGCGAGCAATAAGTCCCTAGAAAAAGAAATCGAGAAGGGAAGTTTCAGGGAAGATCTCTATTACCGGCTTAATGTTGTTCCTATAGAAGTTCCTCCTTTAAGAACCCGTAAAGAGGATATTCCTGTTCTGATTGATACTTTTTTAGCCGAATGCGTCAAACAATTTAAAAGCGAAAAGAAAATTCTTTCACCTAAGGCCCTTGAATTATTATGTAACTATTCATGGCCCGGCAATGTAAGAGAGCTGAAGAACTTTGTTCAGCAGATTGCCATAATGGTAGAAAAAAACGTGCTTGGTGTTTCCGATATTCCGGAGCAGTATAAACCTGCTGTTAAAGAAAAAATTGAATCTGCCGAACAGGAGTTCTTCCGGATTGACAGTTTGAAAGACGCCAAAAAGGCTTTCGAAAAAGAATTTATAAAAAGGAAGCTTTCGGAAAATGAAAAAAATATTTCAAAAACGGCAAAGAAAATCGATGTCGGGCGAAGTTATCTTCATAAAAAATTAAAGCATCTGTAATCTAATGGGATTGAGGATCATAAGCGGTGATTTAAAAGGCAAAAAGCTTTTTTCACCAAAAGGCATCAGGATAAGACCCACAGCGGATCGATTAAGAGAAAGTATCTTCAGCATTCTTTCCGCCCGTGTCGCAGGTTCGGTAGTGCTTGACCTTTTTGCGGGAACCGGAGCTCTGGGCATAGAAGCCCTGAGCAGGGGAGCATCATTTGCACTGTTTGTAGATAACGATAAAGAGGCGCTTTCAATCATCAAAAAAAATATTGAGATTTGCGGACTCAGTGACAGAATTAAAATAGCAGGATTAAATATTGAAAGGAATTTTATTGATTTCAGGCAAGAGTTTCCGGTTGTAAATCTTGTTTTTATGGATCCGCCCTATAATAAAAATTTGATCAGGCCGGCTTTGGTGAACCTGTCCGGAAGCTGTATTCTTGAAAAAGAAGCCCTGCTGGTTATCGAACATGATTTACTCGAAACTATCCCTGAAAATATTCACGGTTACAAAATTGAAGACCAAAGAAGATACGGGAAAACCCTTGTTTCGTTTATAAAATATATGGTATGCTGAAAAAGAATAAACCCAAAACAACACAGACGGATTTTTTTAATGAAAAGAATTGCTATTTATCCCGGTTCTTTTGATCCTATTACAAACGGTCATCTTGATATTCTTGAAAGAGGACTTAAGCTCTTCGACAAAATAATAGTTGCCATTTTACATAACCCAGGCAAGGAATCTTTATTTACTGTCGAAGAACGAATCCACATGCTGAAAGTAAGTTTAAAAAAAATCAAAAATGTTGAAATAGACACATTCGCCGGACTTCTTGTGGATTACGCTGCAAAGAGAAAAAGCCACGCGATTCTTCGTGGAATGCGCGCGGTATCCGATTTTGAATATGAATTCCAGCTTGCGCTGATGAACCGGCGCCTTGACAGGGAAATTCAAACTGTTTTTCTTATGACCGGTTTGAGATGGATTTTTACAAGTTCATCAATAATAAAAGAAGCGGCACGGTTTGGCGGAAACATCAACGGAATGGTTCCTCCGATAGTAAATCAGAAACTGAAAGAAAAATTCGGTTTTAATTCCAATTCAAAACATAATGGATCTGTGGCACCTTAACATCTTCTGTAAAGTCGTCGAGCACAAGAGCTTTTCAAAAGCCGGTGAAACCGCTTATCTTTCCCAGCCCACGGTCAGCAGTCATATAAGAGATTTGGAATCTCATTTCGGTTGCCGCCTCATTGACCGTTTATCAAAAGAAGCGGTTCCTACAAAAGCAGGAGAATTGCTCTACTCTTATGCAAAAAAGCTCATGGCTTTGAATGATGAAATGAAAAGCGCTTTATCCGAATTTCAGGGAACCATAAAAGGAAGTCTTGTGATAGGCGGAAGCACAATTCCGGGTGAATATATCCTTCCCCGAATCGTAGGGGCTTTTACCAAAATTTATCCCGATGTAAAAGTTTCGCTTGTTATCGGAGACACCGAGAAAATAATAAATGAGACTCTTTCCGGAATTCTTGAGGCCGGAGTTGTGGGTGCGAAAAAAAAAGATAAACGGATTCACCAGGAAATCCTCATTGCCGATGAAATGCGTCTTATCGTTCCAGCCGATCACAAATGGGGAAAGAAAAAGAGCATCGGTTTAAAAATGCTTCTCAGCGAGCCGTTTATTATAAGGGAACGCGGATCGGGTACGTTAAAATCAATAGAGCAGAATTTGAATGCAACAGGATACGGAATCGATGATCTTAACATTTCAGCACAAATGGGAAGCACGGAAGCCGTAAGGCAAGGGATAAAATATAAAGCCGGAGTATCAATTCTTTCAACCATAGCCGTTGAGGGAGATTTAAAAGAAGGATCTTTAAAAGCGCTTGCCATAGAAGGTCTCAACCTGAAACGAAATTTTTATCTGACACGAAACAGGCAGAGAAGCATTTCTCCGATATGCAATGCTTTTATATTACATATGAAAAATGAATTAAGCCGTTGTTCAAAATAACCATAACATTGAACCGAAACAGCGAGCGGGGTTAGCGAGCGAATTTAAAACAGACCCTATTCCCTACGGTCGAAGATTCTCCGCCGAAGGTCCGCCGTGGCGGATTTGCGGCGGGGAATCTTTAAATGCCATGACCGGCCGATAAAAATTGAAAACAGCCATGAAAATACCTCTTTCAAATAATGCCGGAATAATTCTCGAAAAACGTTATCTGAAAAAAGAGAAGGATGGAAAAGCGACAGAGACTCCCGAAGATATGTTTATAAGGGTTGCAAAGCATATTGCTTCCGCCGACTCTTTATTCGACTCTTCTTTTGATGTAAAAAAAACAGAAAAAAAATTTCTATCCCTTTTGACTCATCTTTGGTTTCTGCCCAACTCCCCGACACTTATGAATGCCGGCAGGCGCCTTGGCCAGCTCGCGGCATGTTTCGTACTGCCCATTGAAGATTCAATGGACAGCATATTTGAAACATTAAAACATACGGCCATGATACATAAAAGCGGGGGTGGCACGGGTTTCTCTTTTTCACGGATACGCCCTGAAAAGGACATAGTGCTGTCAACCGCAGGGATATCAAGCGGCCCTATTTCTTTCATGAACGTTTTTGATGTAGCAACAGAAACAGTCAAGCAGGGCGGTACCCGTAGAGGAGCAAATATGGGTATCTTAAGGGTGGATCATCCGGATATCGAGTCTTTCATTAACCTGAAAAACGACAAGGGCGTGTTGAATAATTTCAACATATCGGTGGCACTCACACAAAAATTCATGGATGCGCTTGAGAAGGATTCCGAGTATGACCTGATAAACCCGCGGACGGACCAGGCCGTAAGAAGCGTTTCAGCCGGAAAAATATTTGATTCGATAGTGCATTCAGCCTGGCTGACCGGTGAACCTGGTATAATATTCATAGACAGAATAAACCGTGACAATCCTGCTCCTCATCTCGGAAATATTGAAGCAACAAATCCATGCGGGGAACAGCCGCTTCTTCCGTATGAATCATGCACCCTCGGCTCCATTAATCTGTCCGGAATGGTTTCGGGAAAGACGGTAAATTATAACCGCCTGAAAAAAACCGTTCATGATTCAGTCCATTTTCTCGATAATGTTGTAGAGATAAACAAGTACCCTCTCCCACGCATAGAAAAAATGAGCAAAGGAACCAGAAAGATAGGCATCGGGGTAATGGGGTTTGCCGATATGCTTATTAAACTTGAAATACCTTACGCTTCGGATGAAGCATCATCCGAAGCAGAAAAGGTAATGTCGTTTATTTCTGAAGAATCAAAAATTGCATCTGCGGCACTTGCAAAAAAAAGGGGTAACTTTTCATTTTACGAAGGAAGTATTTATGATAACCTCCGGACTCCCCATATGCGCAATGCAACCACTACGACAATAGCTCCAACAGGGACCATCAGCATTATAGCCGGGACGTCGAGCGGCATTGAACCAATATTTGCCGTAGCTCAGATTCGCCGCGTTCTTGAAGGAAAATCTCTTTCGGAGATAAATCCCCTGTTTGTGGAGATTGCAAAAAAAGAGGGATTTTATAATAATAATCTTATACAGGACGTATCAGAAGGCCGGTCAATTCAGGATATAAAATCAGTCCCGGATAATATTAAAGCTCTTTTCAAAACATCTCACGAGATATCGCCCGAACAGCACATAAAAATTCAGGCGGCTTTCCAGAAATTTACTGATAATGCAGTTTCAAAGACAGTCAACTTCAGCTCCGAAGCTTTACGGGGGGATATAGCAAAAGTATACCTGCTTGCCCACAAGAACGGATGCAAAGGAGTTACAATATACCGGTACGGAAGCCGTGACCAGCAAGTGTTAAGTATCGGAGCGGAAAACAAAGATCCGGTTAAAATTGCCCCCAGGCCTCGACCTGAACGCACAGTCGGCACCACGGAACGCATCAAGACAGGATGCGGGAAATTGTACGTCACAATAAATTCGGATGATAAGGGAATGAGCGAGGTCTTTGCCCAGATGGGAAAGACAGGAGGATGCGCATCATCTCAAATTGAAGCGGCAGGCCGTCTTATATCGCTTGCTTTACGGTCAGGCATAAAAGTTGAAGCCGTTATTAAACAGCTGACTGGAATAAGATGCCCTTCCCCTTCATGGCAGAACGGAGAAATGGTTCTGTCATGCCCTGATGCAATTGCAAGGGTGCTCAAAAACAAAACCAATTTTTCTTTAATCGAAAGCGGGGCCATGATAGGGGTTTGTCCTGAATGTAACGGCGTTATCACACACCAGGAAGGCTGCATCGTTTGCCACTCCTGCGGATATTCAAGATGCTAGCCTGAGAAAAGGAAACAACTCGAGATCTTTGCATAACACCCACTTATTCTTCCCTCCATCCATGTTCCCCGACAAGCTTGACAAACCTGCACCCGCCGAGGTTTGTCTTATGAATACCCCGTTCATCCCTGTAAAGCCTGATCAGATCCTGAGTATATTGATTTCCGACAGGAATTACCAATCGTCCGCCCATCGCAAGCTGGCTCACAAGAACCTTTGGAATATCAGGCGCACCGGCCGTAACTATTATTGCATCAAAAGGGCTTTCAGACTCCCATCCGAGTGATCCGTCGGAATATTTCGTCACGATATTGTGATAATGAAGTCTGTCAAAAAGATTGCGGGTCTTTACATAAAGAGAATGAATCCTTTCAGTTGTATAAACACGAAAAGCTATTTCAGCAAGAATCGCAGCCTGATAACCGGACCCCGTACCAATTTCAAGAACTCTGTCTTCTTTATTCAGATTGAGGGCTTGAGTCATTTCCGCAACAATATAAGGCTGTGATATAGTTTGCTGTTCACCGATCGGAAGGGGAAAATCGCCGTAAGCCTGATCCATCAAAGCGTCACTCACAAAGAGGTGCCGCGGAACCTTTAGCATGGCAAAAATAACTTTGGGGTCGGTTATACCGCGGACTTCGATCTGGGTTCTCACCATTTCTTCGCGCATCCGCTCATATTTCAATGCGGTTTCATTCATACTTGGTTTCCTACCAAATGAATTATCCGGCGTCAAGAATTCAAGCCTTGAAAGTTTTACCGGTTTATCTTATATTAATGAAGGATCGTTTCCAAAAGAGTTGTTGATTGTAATAGGATCCCTTCCCCCCAGCTAATTGGGAGAAGAAACTATAATATTATAATGAAACTTTCATGAACAGTGTAAAGCATCTCATATTATCCCTTCTGTTAATACTCTTTATCTGCATTGCCGGAACTGCAGGTTATATGATGATTGAGGGTTGGAATCTTCTTGATTCAATTTATATGACTGTAATAACAATTGCCACTGTCGGATACGGTGAAGTCCATAAGGTCAGCAATAATGGGCGTATTTTTACAATTATACTAATTTTTTCCGGTGTCGGTTTCTGCTTATATATAGCAGGCGCCTTGGTTCAATTCATGGTAGAAGGAAGAATCAGAGATATTCTGGGGAGGAGGAGATTGGATAAAAAAATCGGCGGGCTTAAAAACCACTACATTGTTTGCGGATATGGTCGAATCGGAAAAATACTGTGTAAAAACCTGATGATCAAGAAAGATTTTGACCTTATTGTTATAGAAAACAACAAGGATCTTATCCCGGTTATGGAAGAAGACGGGGTTTTATATTTGCCCGCAGATGCAGGTGATGAAGAGAACCTGATAAAAGCAGGCATAAAAACAGCTAAAGGGCTTGTTGCCGTCCTTGCTACAGATGCAGACAATGTTTTTCTTGTTCTCAGCGCAAGACAACTTAATCCAGACCTGTACATAACAGCCAGGGCAAGCCGAAATCAAGCAAAATCCAAGCTCCTGGCCGCAGGAGCCAATAACGTTATCTCGCCATATGATATCGGCGCAATCAGCATGGCTCAGAGAATTCTGAGGCCTGCGGTAACAAGCTTTTTAGATCTCGCTTTCGCCGAGCAGCGTAAAGACATAAAAATGGAGGAAATTCCTGTCAGTGCTTCTTCAGGCATTATAAACATAATGTTAAAAGATTCCGGAATCAGGCAAAAGTACAACCTCATTATCATAGCGATAAAAAAGCAGGACGGAAGTATGCTCTTTAATCCTTCCTTTGAGACTAAAATTCAGGCTGGAGATACCGTTATTGCTGTTGGAGAAGATGAAAATCTTCAAAAATTTGAAAAAATCCTGCAACCGTAGATTTTAAGCCTTCGAGACCTTTGAACAACATGCACTTCGGGACCTTTAATCAGATGTTCTGCATCGTCATAAGTACGATTCTTACCTCGAAGAGCACAACGCCGTCAAATCTTATATATTATCCTGTCTTCGGTAATGATAATATCCACATACTTGTCATGGGATTCCATCGGAATATGCTGAACAATCTGACTTTCATATGCAAGAGCGACTTTTCTTGTGGTAACAGGAAGTTTTGGAATTAATCTGTCATAAGACCCGTCACCGGAGCCTATCCTACCGCCTTTTTCATCAAAAGCAATCCCCGGAATAATTGCTATTTCAATAAATTCTACAGGAATAATTTTACATTTATCGGCATCGGGTTCCGGAGTTCTTTTTTCACCATACTTCATGTCAGTTTTAAAATTGTCGACCTTCATCAAGATTATTTCATTTTTTTGCACATTAAAGGCGGGAAGAATGACAATCTTATTGTTGTCAAAACATTTTTTTAAAATGTTTCCGGTAACAACCTCACATGCAGAATTGATATACAGCAAGGATGTTTTCGCCTCAACAAAATTGGCAAATTCAAAAAGCCTTTTTTCTATTCCCTGCGTTTTCTCAGATATATTATTAGCCGAAAGTTTGCTGAATATTTTTGATATATTATTGCGTATTTCAACTTTTTTCCCCCGAAGCTCCTCCATATATGATCTCCCGAGATAGTGGAATTTATAATCTTATTAACATAATAGTTGACAAATGTCAACTTATAAAAATCATTGACTAAAAAGATGGTACATGGTTATAAGTAAACCGATTCGATATTGTTATTTGCACGCGGCTATATTCAGGTTTATCGGTTCTTCCTGCAATTTTAAGATTTTATGGTATAATCTTCGATTATTATAAAAAGGTGTTTATAGAAAACAGGGATACTTATGCTCGAAATAAAGTTTGTCAGACAAAATTTGGACATGGTACAAAAATCAATTTTAAAGCGATGCAAAAGCGCTGATATTGAAGGTTTTAAGATATATGACACTAAAGCAAGGGCAATTCTTGCAGAAATTGAAGAATTGAGACATCGCCGCAATGTTGTCTCGGATAAAATTGCATCTATAAAAAGAAAAGGCGAAGATGCAAATGACCTTGTTCTTGAAATGCGCGAAGTCTCGGCATCAATTAAAATTCTTGATTCAGCTCTTTCGGAAAATGAAGAGAAAATAAACAGGATTCTTCTGGAAATTCCCAATATCCCTCATTCTTCTGTTCCGGAAGGAAAAGACAGCTCGGATAACCGGATTATAAGAACCTTTGGGAAACAGCCTGAATTTAAATTCGAACCGAAACCTCACTGGGAAATCGGCGAAGAACTTAAAGTGCTTGACTTTGAAAGGGCTTCAAAGATAACCGGAGCCCGCTTTCCTCTTTACATTGGAGCCGGAGCAAAACTTGAAAGAGCATTGATCAATTTTATGCTTGAAACGCATACGACTCAGCATGGTTACACAGAAATACTGCCTCCGTTTATAGTCAACAAACAAAGCATGACAAGTACGGGCCAATTGCCTAAATTTGCTGAAGATCTCTTCAAGCTTGAGGGGTGGGATTATTATCTGATACCGACAGCTGAAGTGCCTGTGACAAATATTCATCAGAATGAGATACTGGATGAAAGCATTCTTCCGGTTTTATACACCGCTTATACTCCATGCTTTCGCTCTGAAGCAGGCTCTTACGGAAAAGACACAAAAGGCTTAATAAGGCAACACCAGTTCAATAAGGTGGAACTGGTAAAATTTTCAAAGCCGGAAACTTCCTATGATGAACTTGAAAAGCTATTAAACGATGCGGAGACTATTTTAAAACGCCTTGAGCTTCCATACCAGGTTGTATCTCTTTGCACCGGAGATCTCGGCTTCTCTGCCGCAAAAACTTACGATATTGAAGTATGGATGCCTTCTCAGGGCGTTTACAGAGAAATATCATCGTGCAGCAATTTCGAAAATTTCCAGGCAAGGCGCGGAAATATCAGATTCAAAAGAAAAGGGAAGAAAGGTGCTGAGTTCGTACATACATTAAATGGATCCGCGCTGGCTGTCGGCAGGACCTTTGCAGCCATATTTGAAAACTACCAGCAGGAAGACGGTTCTGTTATTATTCCCGAATTATTAAAACCCTACATGGGCGGTATGGAAAGGATATCATAATGAAACCGGAAGATTTTCCAGATGAGATCCGGCCTTTCATAATACCGGAGCATAAAGGAAATCTTGTATATAGATGCCTGGGGTGCGGCAGAGAATACGGTATTGAAAAGCTTTTATATACCTGCACCGATTGCAATAAAGTCCTCCTGCTTCATGATTTGAATTTTGACCTGTTAAAAAGAATCCCGGGTGAAAAATGGAAACGCATATTCGACTACCGCAGAATGACCAAAATTCCGGCTTTAAAAGGCATATATCTTTATCATGAATTTATCGGGCCGGTTATACCTCTTTCTTCTGTGATTTATCTTGGTGAAGGGAACACGCCCCTTATTGAGGCCAATTCGTTCCTGCAGGAAAAGGCCGGCCTGAGATTTTTCTTCAAAAATGACGGTCAGAATCCAAGCGCTTCTTTCAAGGACAGGGGAATGGCCAGCGCATTGAGTTATATCAATTTTTTGGTCAAAGAAAAGCTTGTTTCGGATGTTCTTGCTATCTGCGCATCCACAGGCGATACTTCGGCATCAGCCGCTTTATATGCGTCTTATCTCCAGCCTCATATCAAGTCCGCGGTTATTCTTCCGCACAAGAAAGTGACACCCCAGCAGCTTTCCCAGCCTTTGGGGAGCGGTGCTGCGGTTTTCGAAATTCCAGGCGTTTTTGACGACTGCATGAAGGTGGTTGAAAGTTTGTCCGAAAAATATAATGTTGCTCTCCTGAATTCAAAGAATGCATGGCGAATTCTCGGACAGGAATCTTATTCCTATGAGATTGCTCAGGATTTCGAGTATGATATGAACAACAAAGCCATATTTATCCCTATCGGAAACGCAGGAAACATCACGGCAGTATTAAATGGATTCATAAAATTTTACGAGACAGGCATTATAGATGTTTTACCGAAAATAATCGGCGTCCAGTCAGAACATGCCAACCCGGTGTTCAATTACTACAGTGAACCGGATGCCAAAAAACGCAAATTCGTTCCGGTAGATGTTAAGCCGAGTGTCGCTCAGGCTGCAATGATAGGCAACCCGGTTTCAATGCCAAGAGTAATCCATCTTGTTGACACTTACAACCGCCTTGCAGGAAAAGAAATTGTCTTTTTCGTAGAGGTAAAGGAACAGTCCATAATGGACTGGCAAATTACAGCAAACCGCAATGGGCATATCGCATGTACGCATGGAGGTGAATGCCTTGCCGGACTTGCCGTTGCGGTTACATCCGGTTTGGTCTCTTCAAAAGAGACAGCCGTATTGGATTCAACAGCCCATGCTCTTAAATTTTCAGGATTCCAGGAAATGTATTTTGAAAATACGTTTCCTGCCGGCTATGAGGTCCTGCCGGACAAATCGCTGATTAATTTTCCGGTTTTGATACACCCTGAAGATCTGGATAAAGTTCCGGTCCCCGGAAAACCATTGGCAGAAAACGATTTGAATATATTTGTAAAACGTGTTTCAGATGAAATTGCCGGTCTGCTTGATCTTAAAAAAAGATAACCATTCAGCCACAGATTCACACAGATGAACACAGATAGATTTAAATACAAAGAATAACAGATATTGAAGTTGGCTTATTATTGAATTTTGGCAGAAAATCAGAATTCAAAAGATTTGTGTATGATAATAAAAGAAAAAATATCAGTCCGCCAATCAGTGTGGCGGAGCGTAGATCTGTGGCAGAGTGATTACAAAAAAAGATGAACATATGGCAGCTTAGAGGAAAAAAGATGAATAAAAAATGGCTTTGTTATACCGGATTTGTTTTTTTTATATTCGCCCTCGCTTCATGCGCAGACATTGAATTGTTAAAAAAACAGGAAGAAGCTGGTAGGCTTGTCGGAGAAGCCTACATGAGTCAAAATGATTACACCGCAGCTCTTAACGAACTTCTGAAAGCTGAAAGAACCTATACCAAGGATCCTCATCTTCATAATGATCTCGGTCTTGTCTACATGGCAAAAGATCAGCTCCTTCTGGCAATTGAGCACTTTATAAAGGCAGTTGAGCTTAAACCTGATTATGCTCCTGCCAGAAACAATCTCGGAACGGCATATCTTGCAATGAAAAACTGGGATTCGGCAATCATTTGTTTTAAAGAAGTCTCAAAAGATCTTCTGTATGCAACACCACATTATCCCCTGACTAATCTCGGATGGGCATATTACAACAAAAAAGAATTTGCTTTGGCCGAACAGTTTTACAGGGAAGCATTAAAGATTGATCCGAATTATCCGATTGCGTTACGCGGATTGGGACTTACTTATCTTGCAATCGGAAAACCGCGTGATGCGGTTAATTTTTTTGAAAAAGCGGCAAAATATTCCCGCTTTCCCGAACTTTTCCATGACCTTGCCGGAACTTATGCGATTTTAAAGGAATATAATAAGGCCGTATTATTTTACAGAAAAGTCATTGATATTGCGCCTGAAAGTCAGTTGGCTGTTGAAGCACGAAAGGAAATTGCACGGATACAAAAAGAACACCTGAAATAGAACTTCACTCCCGTTTTCACGGGAGTGAAGGGATTGAATCTCCCCGCCGTTTCGGTTCATGAAGCGCTGCGCTGCTCAAGGAGAACTATCTTCGGGGTTATGAAGATAAGAAGTTCTTCCTTGTTGTCGGTTTTTGAGTCTGCCTTGAAGAGCCATCCGAGTATCGGAATCATCGACAACCCGGGAACCCCTGAGCCGCCTGAGCTCTTTGTTGTCTTAATGATGCCGCCGATTACGACCGTTTCCCCGTCATTAATGAGGAGTTCGGTTTCAGCTTCCTTTGTTGTAAAGGATTGCTGACCGCTTATTATATTCCCAAGGTCCCTTTTTTTGATCTTAATCACCATGGAAATCCGGTTATCAGGAGTAACATGCGGTTTTACCTTCAGCTCGAGGTCTACATCTTCAAACACCGTTGTCGTGTTGCCGGAAGTATCAAGCTTGTTATAGGGATAACGCAACCCCTGCTTTATTGTAGCCTCCTTGTTGTCAAGGGTAACTATTTTGGGCGCAGATACTATTTTACCTTCTCCCTGGGCTTCCATTGCCTGAAGCTTTGCATTCAGCAGAAAAGGTGTTCCGGCAATTCTTCCGAAATTAAAGCCTATGCTTGCCTTGTCAGAAGATGCCGGAAAATTAATAGCCGTATTCACGCCGTATGTTCCGCCAATATCGTTCAAACCCCTCTGAGGGCCGACTCCTACCCTGTCATCAATCGAAGAAACAACTCCGTATGTGCCGGCTATAAGACTTGTCGGCTGAATACCGATTCCCGATCCCCATGATGTGCCGATTTCTCTGGAAAAATTGGTGCTTGCTTCGACTATTCTTGCTTCTATGATTACCTGGGGAGTCACCCTGTCAAGTTTTTTTACAATTTCCTTTGCCTGCTTTATAACATCAGCCACATCCGTAATTATTATAAGGTTTGTCCTCTCATCTACACTGATATTGCCCCTGTCCTTGGTTTTTATCTTGTCCAGGTGCGGCAATATCTCCGACTTGGCGTTGGAATAATTGATCGGAATATATTCAACCACCAGCTCTTCCAGCGCTTTTTGCTGTTCCTTTGATTTTTGATCTGCCAAAATCCTTGCTTGCCGTAACTCATCTTCTTTTTTAATTGCTTCTATCGGAGCAATCCGGACTATATCACCTTCATAAATCATTCCAAGCTGATTCATTTTAAGCACAAGATCGAGAACCTGGTCCCATGGAACAGGCTTTTCCAGCGACAATGTGACTTTGCCGGTTACGCTTTTATCAATTGCAAAATTTTTCCCGCTGACCTCCCTTAAGATACGAAACACATTCTTGATATCAGTATCAAAGAAATCAAGCGCTATTTTTTCTCCCGTATATTGTTTTCCTGGCTCAAGAAGAGTCTTTTTAGTTTCTGCAACCTGCTTTGCAACCGGTTCTTTTGTTTCAGTTTCAACCGGCTCAACAGCTACACTGGTAAGAACTTCTTTCCAATCCGGGAGACCGGCCTCTTTTTCCGGTTTCGGCAAAACTGAAGAAGCTTCAAAATGAACCGTCAGAAGGGTGTCCGACTGTTCAACCACGTAAGGAACCGCTTCTCTCAGCTCGATTGCAACTATAGATGTATTTTTCATAACAGGCTTCAGAAGAGGTGTGATTCTGTCTACAGCGCTGTTAAAGCGCGTCGTAATAATCGGTCTCTTCTGATTTACCGGAATACTGGTATTGTTCAGCTGGAGGTGGAGCAATTTTTCCGCTGCTTTTTTTACGTTATATTCTACCGGCCTCGTAGTTCCTATGGTTATCGTTGATTTACCGGATTCTTCGCTCGAAAAATCAATTTTGTTGACCCATGCAGGTTTTGAATCCGTAACTACAGGTTTTTTCTTCAAAACATCCGAAACCGGCTTAAGATCGGCTGATACCGGCTGTTCTGCGATTTTTTTAGTCGAGGCTAAAGGTTCTTTTTGCCTGACCGGCGGCTGAGAGCTTATCTCTGAAGTCTTTATCTCCGCAGGCCCAACATTAATCAATAGTCCGTTTGAAACAGGTTTGGCTGAGAAGGATTTTAAATATTTATTTTTTGTATCCAATACGATACGGATTTTATCGGCAGATGAGTAATGCCGAACTTTGCTTACCCATTCTGTATTTGCCTTGACAATTTGCTCCTTTTTTAAAGGGCTTTTTACATTGATAATGTCAAAAACAATTCGTGCCGGAAGCTTGGGTGTACTTTCAAGTGTTAATGATTGAAAATCCTTTATCATTCCATCCGCTCTTACCGCTACTACAACACCGTTGCCGGATTTTTCCACCCCAACAGATTCGAGCCGGGTTGCAACTTTTGGAGCATCTGCGACAGGCTTCAGATCTTTCTGAATAATTTCAGCTTTTTTCTCTACATTTTTCTTTTCGGCTTTCTTTTCATAAACAGGTACTGAAGTTACAGCGGTTTTTTCAGGAACCGGGGGTTCTTCCGGTTTTGAAAAACTGATTTTGAGCCCCGAATTTTCATCTGCAACCAGATACGGAATATCTTTTTTCAGTAAAACAAGAATTCGTGCCGTATGCCCCGTTTCGGTCATCTCGGATATTTTTATTTCAGATATTATTCCACTGTCAGGTTTATAGGATGTCTCAATACTGCCCAAAAGTGTTTCCGGCAGATAGAACAGTATTCCCAAAGGAGAATACTGTTTAACCGAGGTATATGTCAATTGCCGGGTTCCTTGAATAAAAACATTCGCTGACTGCCTATCCTCAGTTGTAATTATCCCTGTAATAACTGCAGCACTCTGATCTTTTTGCTGCGCATGACTATCAAAGGCAAATCCTGCAAACAAAGAAACGAGAATGACAAAAAAAACGGTTGCCAAACGAACTTTTAATAATTTCAATTGGTCATAATTCATATTATTCTTCTCCAAGAGGTTTCTGAAGTTTAAGTTCTCTTTCTTGGATAATTCTCTTCCCCATAATATTTTCAGCTTCTTCCTCTATAATTATGCTGTCTTTTAATATCTTAACCACCCTTCCGGAATTAATTCCCATGTAACTCCCTTTCGCAACAATATATCCTTTGCCTGAAGCTTCTTCTACAAGAGCTTTATTTCCGCTCTTGGCATGCATTATTGCCACAAGTTTCAATTGACCCAGATCAACCATTTCCAGGGGAGTCCTCGGAATGCGCCTTTCCTTGTTTTGTTTCTCAGGGCCGGAAGTAACCCCTTCCTTAAATAAAGGGGCAAACGGATCTATTTTCCCTTCAGGATTATAACCAACCATTCCTTGAGGCTGCATCATTGCGATTTCTGTTTGAGAGACTGAAGCAATTAATTGCTCCGCCGGAGAAGGAACCCCGGTTTGAACCCCGGTTATTGAAGCACCTGCTTTCTGTTTATCGGCCTTTCCCACAGAATCCGGTTTTACCTTATCAGCAGTAGGCGTTTCACCTGGAACAGGTGCTGCCGGCTGCTGAGAAGAAGCCGTCGGTTTTTCCGCTTCGACAGCAGGAGCTTGCGTTTGAGCCGGTACAGATACTGCGTTGCTCTTTGCAACTATCTTCTTGCTGACAGCAACGGCTTTAGGCGATTCCTTTTTATCGCCGCATCCAATTATCAATTGAATCAGGCATAAAATACATATTGAAATATTAATTTTTGTCAGATGTTTATCCATGCTTACCGGGCTTTGTTGCAGCTATTTTCTTTTTTGCGGCTCCCTTTTTACCTTTATCGGCAGGTGCGGCAGCCTTGGCATCTAAAAATTTATAAGTCACAGCTGTACACGCTGTAATAAGTTCATTATTCTTTTTTGCCGGATCGGGTTTCATATTGATATCTTGAATATTGACGATTCTTGGAAGTCGTGCCACTTTGTCAAAGAAAAGAGCGACATTATGATACTTGCCGGATATTTGTATTGACACTGGAATTTCAGCATAAAAACTTTTATTCTGTTCATTTCCAGGCTGGAACAATACAAATTCAAGTCCGGCATCCTGCCCGGAAAGAGATATGCCTTCAAGAAGAGTCGGAATCTCCTTTGTTTCAGGAAGAGCTTTCATAACTACTTTCAGTTGCGATTCCGCATTATTCATCTCTTCCTTTATTTTAGGCAGGTTTTTTGCGGTATTTTTGGCAGCAGAAAGTTTCTTTTCCAATTCTTCATGCTCTGAGCCCAGAGTCTGTATCTCCTGCATTTTTGGGAAAAATAAAAAATAACCAAAAACACCTATTGCAAGCATTAAGATGCCGCAAAAAACGAGAATCCTTTGTATCTTTGAAAGTTTTTCAAGCTTTTCAAATACAGGGGCAATTGATTTTGAGAGGCTCTTCTTTTCCATTATTGTTTTGCCTTACTTTTTGCTGCTTTCTTATCTGCTTTCTTTTCCTCTTTCTTTTCCTCTTTTTTCACTGGTTTGCTGCATGATATGTCAAAACTCTTAAAAATCGCCTTGTTGACCACATTTTGTTTCAATGTTTTTAAATTGACTGTTTCGAAAAGCTCCGATCTTTCGAGACGTGTCATAAAATCAGCGACAGTCTGATTGTCTACCGCAATACCAGAAATATTTACGGAATTTCCCCTTCCATCTAAACTGACAAACCACATCCGCTTTGGAATAACAAGGCTTGTCATTGCATCCATAAGCCTTACAGGTTCATAGCGATTGGTTTCAAGAGTTTTAATAACATCCATTTTAGCGTTAAGGACTTCAAGCTTTCCCTTAATCTCCTTGATCTCATTATTAATTTTTTCGTATTTTTCATTTTCGGTCTTTGAAGTTTCAACTTTTGATTTTATCTCTTTAAGCTGACCGCTTAACTTAATATTATAATAAATCAAAAGGATAAAAACCAGGAACAAAGAGGTAATCAGTATTGATAACTGACGGCGAACATTCTCTTTTTTTCTTGCGGTACGAAAAGGCAGAAGATTAATTTTTATCATTTATCATCAACCCTTCTAAGTGCCAAGCCTGTACATATAGCGGCCTGAGAAGCAATTTTTTCAAGGTATGAAGAATCAAGATTATCGGCCACTTCTAACTTGTTAAACGGATTAATTATTTCCACTTCAGCTGAAGCTTCTGCAGCTAGTAGCTGGCGAAATTCCTTTATATTGGCGCCACCGCCGCTTAATATTATTTTTGTTATGGTATCATCAGGATATGTGGAATAAAAAAAGTCGAGCGCGCGTTTGATTTCTGCACACCAGTCCGATACAACCGAAGAAACTATGTCATTTAAATCTTCAGGAGAAATTTTTTCATTCTGGCCGCCAAATTTCATTTGTTCGGCTTCTTCTAAAGAGCATCCCGAAAGAGAAACGATTTTTTGATTTATCTGCCCGCACCCCAGAGAGACATCTCTCATAAACAAGGAAGAAAGACCTTTTAAGATATTCAATGATGTTTTACCTGCTCCGATATCAATTAAAGCAATTGTTTCATCTTTTGCATCATAACTGAATTCAAATATATTTTGCAAAGCAAAGGCTTCCACATCAATTATGCATGGATTAAGGCCGGCCATATGAACAAGGTTAATATATTCACTTACCATTTCCTTTTTTGCGGCAACAAGGAAAACACTCATCTGATTTGGATTATTTTCATTCTCCCCGAGAATTTGAAAGTCAAGATTCACATCGCTTATGTCAAAAGGGATATATTGCTCTGCCTCGAACTGGATAGTCTCCTGCAGCTTGCTCTCATCCATTGTCTGAACATTAATTTTCTTTACAATAACAGAAAATCCGCCTATCGATACTGCAACATTTTGTTCCTTTAATTTGTTTGCTTTGAAGAGCTGGCGGATATAATCTGCAACAGACTCATGGTCATTAATTGTGCCATCTTCAATTAACCCGGGGGGAATATCGAGCATGCCGATTTTTTTCAGGCGGCGCCCTTTTTTCGTATCAACAATTTCGCATGCCTTAAGGGTTCTTGACCCGATATCCAAGCCTATAAGATGATTTTTACTGCCAAATGCCATGAGAAACTCTCAATCGCCAAATATTTTGTCTTTATCCGAAAGATTAAAACCCATAGCCAGTATAATCTTCCGTCTCGTCTCCATCCGACAAGGCATACCATCTTCGATCCGCGAAATGGTAATTGGAGACACATTTGCCTCTCTAGCAAGTTCAGCCTTGCTCATCATAAGAGATTCTCTGATTTTTTTTAAAGAATTCTTTCCCATTAATCAGACATCCTGTTAACTTTTTTGAAAAGTAACTGATTTTTACAAAAAGATTGTTCTATAGGTTACAGTTTATTTTATATATGTCAAGCAAAATTTATATAATTTATATATAATTATATCTATATACATCATATTGTATTTCTTTGTTGCTTCATTACAATATATTGTATGGTAAAATCATTACTTTCTTTTACAGTTAATATTTTAATTTATTTAAAGCACCCAGTATGGGCTGTGCCTTTCCCCTGTGTTCGGGAGGAATCATAAGTATTTTCAAAGGATGATTTTTTATAAGGACAGATGATGGATTGATCATTTTTGATGATAAAAGATTTTCAGCATTTTCCAAAAAAAGCAAAACATCCGTCAGGTTGCCGGAAAACCCTCCTGCATCAACATGCTCTATTACCTGCAAGAAAATATTATTCACAGTCAGCACAAAATCATCAACTGTTGCGCTTCCGCTTTCCGCACAGTTTTGCTTAGAAACAAAGCACCTGCATCCAAAAGGCCTCTCATTATATACCGAGCATTCATTAGCAATTAATAAGGGGCATTCACCCGGAAAGGCGTTATCTTCTTCGGGAACCACTCCCTCTTCCCGGGAGAGCTCTGCAAGCATGTTAACCGTTTCCCGAGGCCGGAATCTTTGCGTGGATGAAGCGCGTCTTATTTTCTCAAATAAATACCTTTTTTCTTCCGGCATAAGACTTTCGGCTATTTTAAATCCCTCAAGGGTTGTTATCGTGACATTTACCGTGCAGCATAATGAACAATATCTCCTGCACACAATATCAAGGGTTGCTGCAAAATCACCGTAAATCCTGTAAATTTTTTCAAGCACCGCAAGCTTTGAATTCAAATCCATTTTCTTTCCCCGGAAAATATATATCAAAATATTTCAAACGTCTTGACTTAAATCCGCCCGGTCGTTATTTTCATAAAAAACCCGAAAGCCAAATCATTTCAACATTTCCATAACGGGGGTATATCATGAAAAGCAAAGTTTTTTTCACAAATTTGAGAGCAACTCACAAGGAAAACCTGTTTAGAAAGTTGGAAAAACTGCTTGAAACAGCCGGACTATCAGAAACTGTAAGCAAAAGAGATATTGTTGCTGTAAAAATTCATTTTGGTGAAATGGGAAATGCCGCCTTTATACGCCCCGTATTTTTGCGCAAGATCGTTGAGTCAATTAAATCAACAGGAGGAACGCCTTTTTTGACCGACGCAAACACTTTGTATTCCGGAACCAGAAGTGATGCACCGCATCATCTTGTAACCGCAACACAAAACGGCTTTGCCTATTCCGTTGTGGAAGCTCCTCTTATCATTGCAGACGGGTTGCGCGGAAAATCGGAAACGGCTGTTGAAATTAACCGGAAGCATTTTAAGCAGGTATATATAGGGTCTGAAATTGTCCAGGCAGATTCTATTGTATCTGTTGCCCACTTCAAGTGCCACGAGCTTTCAGGGTTCGGCGGAACCATAAAAAATCTCGGCATGGGGTGCGCATCAAGAAGAGGAAAAATGGCTCAGCATTCAACAGTATCCCCTGCAGTTAAAAAGAAAAAATGCATAGGATGCGGAGATTGCGTGGAGCATTGCTCGCAGCAGGCCATCTCTCTTGTTGAGGAGAAAGCGATTATTGACCCCGGCAAGTGTATAGGCTGCGGCGAATGCATTCTCATATGCGCAAACAGCGCCATACAGATAGAATGGAACCAGGCGATTCCCGTTTTTCTCGAAAAAATGGTCGAGTACACAATGGGCGTATTAAAAAACAAGAAAGGCAAGGCCTTGTTTATAAATTTTATTACGGATATATCTCCAGCCTGTGACTGCTATCCTTATAATGACGCTCCAATTGTAAGAAATATCGGGATAGTAGCATCAAAAGATCCGGTTGCCATAGACCAGGCCTCTGTCGATCTGGTAAACAGCGAGCAGGCTCTTCCGGGTTCGTGCTTGAAATCTTCTTTGGGTCCGGGCGAAGACAAAATCAAGGCTCTTTATCCCGGAGTTGACTGGCCGTCACAGCTTGAGTATGCTGAAAAGATCGGACTTGGGAAAAGGAGTTATGAAATTATAGAAGTATGACCGGGTTTTCGGCTTCAAACACCAAAAAAACCACCGCACATCGAGAGATTGAGTTGTTCTATGCTGCTATCAAATAATAAAAAAATCTTATATATGGCAACCATACTGATTGCCCTGCTATCAATTCTGTTTGTTATTGATGAAATTGACAATAACAGCCATAAAAAGCCGGAGGATGTGAAAGCATTATATCCCGAGAGCTTCACGTTTTTTGATCTGGGATCCAACACCGAATTATCGGATGAAATCATAAAAACGCTTTCCGGACAGATTGGCTCCTACGCTGTCGAAAAAATGATGACTCTCGATCTTATTATACGCGACAAAGTGTTTTTTAATAAAAATTTTCCCAAACTTTTCGGGTTGCATTATAAATTAAACGACGAAGCAGGAGCAAGGATTGAGCACAATATTACAAATCTTGTTTTCAGATATCCACAGAAAGAAAACACACCCTTTGATAACGTGAAACTCGTCTTTTCAAACTACTCAAAAAAACCGCTGTTCTTTTCCATTACATCGAGGAAAAAGGAATCCGACATAACAGATACTTTAAAGGAAAAATACGGCGAGCCCGTTTTAATAAACTGGGACGACGGGAAAAGCAAATCCATGCTCTGGGAAAAAAACAGTGATTATCTGGTCTTTTCCCGGATTCCAGAAAGGGGCAGTTTTAAATACAGCATAATGATTTACTTTGTAAATAATATTGAAAACCTTTTGCAGATAGAGCAGGATGAGATTAAAAAACGGGAAGAGGCAAGAAAAAAGGCAGGTAAAACAGCTTTTTAATATACTTCCCTTATTAGCAGGCACCCCATATCCCAACATGGCATTAGATCGGATATTATTCAAAGGTATTTGAGAGGATTTTTAAAATGTCCTTAAAATCTGTTCCAACCCGTGGAAGAACTCTTGATTACGCAGCTGGTGTTTATGACATATTTGAGCCAATGTTACTTTTTGGCAGGCAAAGCGAAATGAACAATCAGCTTATCGGACTTCTTGAAATAAAAGAATCTCACAGAATTCTCGATATAGGATGCGGAACCGGAATCGTTGCAAAAATAATTGCAGACAAATTGAGCGCTGAGTCCGGCGGTTGTGCTGTAGGAATTGATGCTGCCGGCAAAATGATTGAAGGAGCCAGAAAAAAACGTGGCAGTAAAACCTGTTTTTTTGATGTAGCTGCAGCGGAGGCCCTTCCTTTTGAAAATGAATATTTTGACTCAGTGATTTCCACACTCTTCTTCCACCATATTCAGCTCGACCTGAAAGAAAGGGCCTTTGCAGAGGCTTTTCGTGTCCTCAAACCAGGAGGTAAACTGATTCTTTCAGATATGCATACTCCTACAACGTTTATGGGAGCGCTCATATCGCATGCCTCCCGCTGGATCCTGTTTCAGCCACAGATCGGAGAAAATATCAGAGGAGTTCTGCCCGGAACAATTGAAAAGGCCGGGTTTGATAAGCCAAAGATTGTTTCGACATATTTTGGATATATTGCGGTATTTGTCAGCCAAAAACCATCGAAATAATCAAATGACTATCATGCAGAAAATAAAAGATTCAGGCGGAAAAGAAATAGAAAACACTTTCAAATCTTTGAAAGAGGAGTTAGAAGAAGCTTTATGCTCATATTGGAATATTGCAACTCAGATTCTTGATAAAAGCGGAATCAAGGTTATTCCTCTCGGTTCCGAATATATTTCTATCGAAAGAAATTTCTTTTCAGCCCTTTTTCTGTACTCATACTTTCGGGCAGGTATACCAAAGCCAAGGCGAATCTTGTACGCAACCGCAAATCAGTGCTTACGCGGAATGGTCACCGGATGCGACAATATTCTGGATAACGAATATAAAAAAACGCTTGATACAGATCTGCCGCAACAGGCGTCAAAATTTCGTTCAATACTTGACATCATGATTTCAGACCGTGTTCTGTTTTCAATCCTTCACAAAGAGCACAAGGCCGGTAGTCTGACTATAGACCAGGTACTGACTGCAACTTATGCTTCTTTACGCACCCTTGCAAAGAGTGGCGCACAGGAAGCGTCTGAAGAAGGCGAATACAAAGAAATATTAAGTCCTGAAAACATATTGAGTACTATCCACCATTATAAAACCGGCTTGCTTTTTCAGTCTCCGTGGGCTTTGCCCGATATAATTGAACCAAATGGTGTGAAGGATGTTTCCGATATAGAGAATGCCTTGTTTCAAATCGGCATAGGGTGCCAGATATTGGACGATATGGTCGATTTGGCTATGGATATCAGAATGAAGCGTCATAACTATGTGGCTTCATTAATATGGCACGGAGCAAATTTAAAAGAAAGAGCAGGCCTTGAAGGAAAATTTATCACGACCGGCAACGGCAAAGAAAATCAGGAGATTCTTTTCGAATTTCCGGATGCGAGGCGTATTGCAGCAACTACAGCGCTGAATTTTCTTAATAACGGAACAAGGATGCTTTTTGATAAAGCCCATCATTTTATGGTGAATGCGTCAATTTCATTTATTTCCGGCCGGATAGGGGCGGACCGTTATCTTTTTGATATCGAAAGACAAACAAATTAATGCCTTTTCTCTTTTGGATTAAAACAGCAGGCCTTTTTCTTGTCAGGTCACGGCGATCAACAGTGGTCCTCATCCTGATGGTCTTTAGCTCCGTGTCAACCCTTATTTTTCTTGCATCCCTTGCAGTCGGCATGAATGATGCCATGATAAGGAACTCGGTCAGCCTCTTTTCAGGACACATTTCCGGCTTTAATCTCCCGATAACTATAAACAGGAAAAGTTTGTTCACAGACGGAGTTTCCAATGTCCTGATACGCATTCCGACCCAGGGGATCCTCAGCCACGGTGGGAATCTGGCAATGGTTACTTTGATTGCCGTTGACCCGGCTGAAGAAAAGAAGAGCACTGAAATATGGAAGAAAATTGTTCAGGGAAGATACCTTGAACCGGGGAAAAAAGAGATTTTTTTAAGTAAACCTGTTGCCGAACAACTGAACATAGAACCTGGGGACAATATCGGTTTTAGCCCTGATCTTGATTCGCCTCCTGTTGAACTTGCGGTAGCAGGCATATATAATACAGGCATGTATCAACTCGACAGGGGCATTGCTTTTTGCCAGATTGCTGCCGTTCCTGCCAAAGCCGCGGAATGGAATGCTGCAATCTTTTTAAATGACGGGGCAGATAAGGATTTAATTCTTGCCGGATATCACAAGGCTTATTTAATAGACTCTCTTTTTAAAACATGGTCGGATTTGATGCCTGATCTCAAACAATTGATCGACCTTAATTATATCTCCATGAGCATCGTAATGGTTCTTGTTTTTGGAGTGGTATCGCTTGGAATTGCCTGTGCTTTTTCAATCTTTATTTTAAAAAACCTTCGGGAATACGGGATTATGAAAGCAATGGGAGTCAGTCCCGCTGAAACGCTCTTTCTTATTTTCTCTGAAGTGGTTCTTATGAATCTTGCTGCCTCGTTTATTGGGGTAACAGGAGGTATTGCTGCCGTATTGGTGTTTCAGCGAACCGGCATAGATCTTTCTGTTTATACCTCACACAATCAATACTTCATTGTTTCAGGGGTTATTTTCCCGAGGCTGACCGCATATTCGGTCTGCCTTGCGCCTTGTCTGGCTCTTGTTTTCAGTGTTTTTTCGGCAATATGGCCTGCTGCTCTTGTGATCAAAAAAAACACATCCCAAATATTAAGGAGCATTTAAACGCAGTGATTCGTACACGCAGCCTGTCAAAGAGCTTCAGCACCGGCAGGAGAAAGGTTCAGGCCCTGTCCGATGTTTCCCTTTTCGTAGATACAGGTATGACACTTACGGTTATGGGAAAATCCGGTTCAGGTAAAACCACGCTTCTCAACTGTATAGGAGGCATTGAAAGGCCTGACACCGGCAGTGTCGAATGTTTTGGAGTTGACATTCATGCCCTTTCAAGCAGAGATCTTTCTCTTTTTCAGCGCCGCAATGTAGGTTTTGTGTTTCAATCCGGGAATCTTCTTTCATACCTGACAGTATCTGAAAACATAGCCTTTCCTCTGATTATAAACGGCATCCGAAATAAAGAAAAAGATAGGCGTATTTTGGAATTGCTTGATAAAATAGAATTATCTGATGCCGCCCGGGCAATGCCTTATGAGCTTTCCGGAGGAGAGGCTCAAAGAGTGGCTTTTGCGAGAGCAATAGCTCACTGCCCAAAAATGCTTCTTGCAGATGAACCGACGGCAAGCCTTGATACCGAGACAGGCAAAAATCTTGTAAAACTCATGTTCACCATGGGCAAAGAGGAAAAATGTACAATAATAATCTCAACGCATGATCAGGAAATAATCAAGCTGTCATACAAGTCATTAAATATCAGGGATGGCAAAGTGAAAGGCCCGGAAAATGAATAGACTGTTAAAAATAATCCTTTTAGCAGGGGGTCTTACATTTGCCTTCGGATGCGGCTACAAAGCTTATCTCGGCTTACATGGGACTTCGATCAGATTACATCCGGATGTACACAAATCTGTTACGGAAGACAGGCAATGCCTCGAATGTCATCATCCTGACAATCCGAAAGGGCCGCCTACTCCGCATCCAACTTTTACAGGCTGTATCAAGTGCCATAATGATGAGAATGGGACTAAAAAATAAACCGGAAGAATGCATTCAAATTCCGCTTCAAGGCAAATCGCTCAATTCAGGAAAGCCCGCAGATTGGCGCCGAGATCGCACAAAAGAGCAATGTCCGGACGGAAACCAACTTGATACCGGAAAGGAGAAAGCAATATGTATGAAAGAACGGCCAAAAACATAGCCTATATCGCCGGACGCTGGCCACTTGCTCCTGAAAGGCCGACTCTTATATTTATTCACGGCTCCGGAGGATCAAGCGCTCTCTGGGAAAATCAGGTCGATGCGCTAAAAACACATGTGAACACAATAGCCATCGATCTACCGGGTCACGGGCAGAGCGCCGGTCCGGGTCTGGACAGAGTCGAAGATTACAGCGCTGCGGTGGCGGATTTTATCGAAACAGCCGAAATACCGGCGCCCATTCCATGCGGCCTGAGTATCGGCGGAGCCATTGTCCTGCAGCTTATTCTGGAGTACAAGACACGCTTTAAAGCTGCAATACTTGTAAATACCGGCGCGCGCCTTCGTGTGATACCTTTGCTTTTTGAAACAATTAAAAATGATTACAAGGGATATTTAAACTCGATCACAGCTTTTGCAGCTTCAGAAAAGACCGATCTTGTGAAGCTTGCCTCCTTTATGGCAGAATCGGCAAAATGCCCGCCGGAGGTGACATATGGCGATTTTACAGCGTGCGACAAGTTCAATGTAATGGAAAAACTCTCTTCCATAATCACACCGGTTCTGATATTGACGGCGGAAGATGACAAGCTCACTCCGCCAAAGTATGGCTCATATATAAAAGAGCACATTAATAATGCATCCATCACCGAAATAAAAGATGCCGGGCACCTGTCACCCATAGAACAGCCGGAAGCATTCAACCTGGCGGTCATTGATTATTTGAAACGGGAAAAGCTTATTTGATGGTGCAAAAAGGAGTTTTTGAAAAGATGAATTCAGAGATGCGGCAATATCTTCAAACTTCACCAACCATAGACTTCGATAATGCAGCCGTCATCAGTTTTATAAGGAACAACTCAGGCGATGCAACCGATCCGCGAAAGCAGGCGATCAGTCTTTATTACGCTGTGCGGGACGGCATCCGCTATGACCCATATGCAATCAATTTGTCGGTTGAAGGACTCCGTGCAAGCACGACGCTTGGCACAGGCCGGGGCTGGTGTGTGGCAAAGGCGATTCTTCTTGCCGGGTGCTGCCGGTATTTAGGAATTCCAGCCCGTCTTGGTTTTGCCGATGTGCGAAACCATCTCACCACCGCGCGCCTGCGTGAGCTGATGAAAACGGATCTCTTCTTCTGGCATGGTTATACATCAATTTACCTCAGTGGAACATGGGTCAAGGCAACGCCCGCCTTTAACATAGAGCTCTGTAAGCGATTCCGGCTGAAACCTCTCGATTTTGACGGCCTGAAGGATTCAATATATCACCCGTTTGATCTTGAAGGGAACAAGCACATGGAATACGTAAGGTATCGCGGAGAATTTGCCGATGTTCCCATAGATCAGATAATTGAGACCTTTCGCCGGGAATATGCCCCGGACGATTCATCCCTGAAGGAAGCGGACTTCGACCGTGATGTGGAAATAGAAACACAGAATCATTAACAGTCTGAATAAGCCGGGGGGTAAGTCATGAAAAACTGCACTCCTCTGCCTGCTTCTTAACCGGGGCATTAAAATGAAGTAATAATAAGATGACAAATTTAATCGACATCAGCTACTTTAGTGAACTTGCCGGAAAAAAACCCGAAGATCTCTGCCGGCTCGCATTATGCGATTATGATACAAAGAAGAAAAGTTATATATTATCCGTCTGGGGTGAAGATTATGGCATCTATCCTCATGACCATAAAATAATACGCCTTCGGGACAGGAAATCGGATATAAATACTTTGTTCGGCCTCTTTATTATTTATTATCTTTTAAGGGCAAAGGAAATTAAAGTCAGCAAAGAATGGATATCGGAAAAAGATATTCCCGGTGGCGCCACCTTTTTTCGTGGTCCGCACAAAATTCCCACGCAATTGATAGAACGGCGATATGGAAAAGATATTCAGGGATTCAAAGAAATATGTAAGCAGTTGTCCGGAATCAGGCTCGATATGGCAGACGCAGCCTATTTTTTTCAAATAATGCCCCGCATTCCGGTGGCGGTTCAATTCTGGAACGGGGACGATGAATTTCCGCCGGAATCAAAAATTCTGTTCGATAAAACCATTACCGAACATCTGACCCCTGATATCATATTTTGTCTGGCAGTTGAAATTTGTCAAAGAATAAGCGGGGAATAAGAAAGGGCATAAAAATGAAACTTCAGGAGGAGATCAATGGTTTGCTGAAAAAAGTAAGACAGAGTCTTCACCTTGCCGGAAGAACTTCGTCCTGTCTATGCCCAATTCGGTATTGATCTGCCGGCCGCCAATGGTGATAACAGTTTTGAACTTCCTGTGCCCGCCTCATACGTGATTAACCGGGACAGTATCATTATGCTGGATTTTGTAGAAGTGGACCATATAAAAAGGATCGAGCCTTCTTATATAATAGCCGCATTGAAAAAGATTGCGGTTTAGGAATAGAACAATAACCGTCGGCCTTAAAAAGAGAAAGGATAAAGTTTATGACTGATAACGTGCTGGTAGTTCTATCATGCGGAACCGACAACCCCAATCGTACAACCCGCGCTCTGTTTTTTGCCATGGTGGCTCATAAAGAAGGAAAAAAATCAGCGGTATTTCTCCTTGATGAAGGAGTTTATGTTGCCAAGAAAGGTATGATAACCAATGTCAGGGCAGCCACAGGGGATAGCGCTGATGATCATATCACTTATCTCCAGGAATACGGTATCCCGATTTATGTGTGTACCCCTTGCGCAAAATCGAGACAAATTTCAGAATCTGATCTTATAGACGGGGCAAGAATGGCAACAGGTATGGAATTAATCAGATTGGCTTGCGAAAGCACTGTAATAAGCCTTTAAGAAAATTAAATAAAACCGAAATATTGTAAATGGACGTTCTCGCAGAATACGGTTATATAGGCCTTTTTACGGCTTCATTCTTAGCCGCAACAATACTTCCTCTTGGTTCTGAGTTTGTGTTGATTTATTTATTGTTGAACAATTATGACCCGTTTCTGTCGATTACAGTGGCGACTTTCGGAAATGTGTTGGGTTCCGTTACAAATTATGCTTTGGGATTCTGGGGAAGCTTTCTGATAATGGAAAGGCTGTTACGATTATCTCAAACGCAAATCGCCCGATCTGAACAAAGATTCAAAAAATATGGAGTTTTCAGCCTGTTGTTAGCCTGGGTACCGATTATCGGCGATCCGCTGACAGTTGCAGCAGGAATATTAAAAATCAATATTTATCTGTTTTTGATCCTGGTGACCGCCGGCAAGCTATTCCGATATATAATAGTCGGTATCTCAGTGCTTTCATTATAGATTTCAGCATGAATTGCATGGCAAGGAGTGGCGGCTTGGAATTGCGATACAGAGCGGAGAGCAGGCAGACGCATCTGAAGCCGGTGTTGTGAAACGGTTTCAAATCAGACGTTGAAGCGGAAGTTTATGATATCCCCGTCCTGCACCAGGTAAGTCTTGCCTTCAAGCCTTACCGTCCCTCTTTTCCTTGCTTCCTGGTAGGTTCCGGCATCCATCAGGTCTTTGTATGAAACAACTTCCGCGCGGATAAATCCTTTTTTAATGTCCGAATGAATCACCTCGGCGGCATCGAGCGCTTTAGTTTCTTTTTTGATTGTCCATGCCCTTACCTCATCTTCGCCGACAGTGAAAAACGAGACGAGACCCAGAAGCTCATAAGATTTTTTTATCACCCTTTCCCTTGCGGATTCTTTTATGCCGTATTCGGATAGAAAATCGCCCGCCTCCTCAGGGGTCATGCGTGAAAGCTCCTGCTCCAGTTTTCCCCTTATGACCATGCGCTCTTCTCTTGTCATAAGCTCCTGCACCTCAGGAAATCCTGCATCATCATCGTTATTGTTGAACAGAACAAGCTCCGGTTTCGCCGACACGAAAGCAAAACCCCTTAAAACCTGTGCGGATGCTATTTCAGGGGTTCTTCTTAAGGGAATCTCTTTTTCAAGGTTTTCAAGGCAGGTCATAAGAAGGGTGAGCTCCTCCTGATCCGTTTTTTTTCCTCTTTTTTTGTCGGTTTCAAGGCGCTCTATGCGTTTTTCAACCGTAACCAGGTCCGCAAGAATAAGTTCCTGATCAAGGCTTAGAAAGTCTTTATAAGGCGCTGGAGCCGCAAGTCCGTATCCGGAAAAATTCCTTACAACATGTATCAGGGCATCGCAGTCTCTAACCGGTGTCCATATATTTTGATCTTTCTTTGCCTCACTTTTCTGCGAGTGAATCGCGGGAAGATAATATTCCACCTTTGCGAAAATGGTTTTTACGGGTTTATACATATCCGACAGAACCTCAACACGGCTGTCAGGCACTTCTATTGTTCCTATGCGGTTTTCAACCTTGTGTCCTTCTTCCTGAACATTCTGGGTAAGAGCTTCAAATATAGTTGATTTTCCTGCTCCGGAAAGACCGGTAATGCCCAGTTTCATATAATTACTTTCCTGAAAGTGTTAAATTTGTTAAAGGGTTCGAGGATTCAAGGATTCCAGGGTTCGAGTGAAAAAAGACGAAAATATGTTTTCAAGCGCCGTTTCTGGGAATAAGAGTTCTTAAAACGTCTTCCTTCCCCACTATTCCGACAAGTTTTCCTTCATCTACGACCGGAAGCGTGTGAAAATTGTTATCGACCATCAGTGCGGCTACAACCTCTATCAGGGTATCGGATCTCACAGTTACCGGATTTGATGTCATTGCATGCGAAACAGTTGTGGCGGCAATTTTCTGAACCTCTTTTTCAAGGTTCTTCATTGAAGAAAGAGAGATAAAACCATCAAGAAAGGAAAAAAAAGATGGAATAGGAAGTTTTTTCTGCTGTGCAATTACGTCGCTCTGGCAGATAATCCCAACGAGTTTTTCGTTTTTGTCAATTACCGGAATACCATTAATATGGTTTTCAAGAAGGAGTTTTGTGGCATAGGTAATTTCAGTTTCTGGGGAAACTGAAATTATGTCTGTTTTCATTATGTCTTTAACTGTCAGCATGTTTTTCCTTATAAGTCTTATAATGGAATCCGGTTTACAAAGCTGGTTAGTGTCCATCCGTAAACAAATTTTGGACACAGGTGAGTTTCCAATCAGGAAATCGGCAATTTTGGGCAAGCTCAAGGAAATCAAGGGATTGCGCTTAAGGCGTACGCTATGTATGCCGCACAAGTAATCCCGCAGATTGACGCCGAGATCGCTCAAAAGGGCCATTTCCGAATGGGTTAAGTATATTGGGGTAATGATATTAAGTCAAGAAAGAAGCCAACATCTTAAATTCATGTATTATTTACTGTTGCCTGGAAAGCCCCAGTTTATCAAGTAAATTGCCGGCGGAACTAAAAGCAATAGATGAAGGCG
>JAUYEO010000184.1 GCA_030689795.1 Desulfobacterales bacterium
ATCCCGACAAACGCTTCCGTTTTCCAATCTGCCGGACTTCGGCCTTCCCCATACGTCCACTGGGTCGGCATCCTCATCAGTATTTACGAGGCTACTTATAGGTTCACTTTCGTTACGGCCTGCCGTTTTGCCAATTGGGAACTCACGACCCCCTGTTGCCAGAACGCCGCTCCCTTGAACTACCGGTCGTACGGACAATTTCCCGGACGGGACTTTAACCCGTTAGATGAACAACTGTTACTGCGAACGGACGCCCTTTATATTTGTAGTTTCACTACCCCTGTGTTGATTAAAGAACATTCTCATCACTTAAACTTACCTTCTGATAGCTTTCCTTTACGTTGATCTCAAAGCCCCGCCAAAGGGAAGGGGATTAAGCCTGTTTCCTTTTTACTCTTCTTCGGGAATAATCCGCCTGTTTCTCTTTCAAGATGAAGCCGATATTTTTGTTCGGAACATAGGGTAATTTCGGAGGCTTCATAAGTTCCCGGATCGCTTCAAAGACAACTTTGAATTGGGCGTCATATTTTTTCTCCAGATCATCCAGCCGCTTGGACAGATCTTTATGGGAAGCAATCATTTCCCTTAGCTTGACGAAGGCACGCATTATAAGAATATTGACTTCTATCGCCCTATCGCTGTTCAAAACACTCGAAAGCATGGCCACTCCCTGCTCGGTAAAAACATTAACACTCTTGGAAAATTTGATATCAGAGGATATCACAATTTGTGATATCCTCATTATCTCCTCTCTGGTCAATGCAAACATGAAGTCATCCGGAAACCGCCTGATATTCCTTTGAACCGCTTGATTTAAAACTCTTGTCTCCACTCCATAGAGTCCTGCAAGATCTCTATCCAGCATCACTTTCTTTCCGCGGATCAATAAAATCTTTTTCTCAACAATCGGGATTAAAGATTCCATAAGCGCCTCAATCGTAGAGCATAAGATGCTGAGTTTCGGTTTTCGGCACGTATTCCCAGCCGCCACTGCGGCGGTGATGAATAACAAGTTCAGAATAATGAACTAATGCATATATGTAATGCGTCCGAGAGGACGCATGAGAATTTTGATGGGACTTTTGAAATGCAGATTTAATAACAACAAAACAATTGATTTGTCAATTGTTTTGAGGGGCAAAGAAGCAAAGGCATCCGCCAAAAGGATCGGCGGACCTGCGGCAGGCACAAAGCGAAAAAGGGTTCAATCCGCCATACTGATTGGCGGACCTTCGGGAGGGCGAAAACAAAAATCAGGCGGCTTTGGGAGAGGGTCTCTCTATGCCGCTTTTTTTAGAGTGACATTCATGCCAACTCTCGTCGCAAGAGTGATAAGCATTTCGAGGCTGAATCTTTCCCACTTGCCTCTGACTAAGTCCGAAACCCTGGATTGACTAATGCCAAGGATTTCAGCCGCCCTGGCCTGCGTCAGCTTCCTGGCTTTGAGAACCTTCCGGAGATCGGCCATAAGATCTGCACGCATCTGAAGAACTGCGGCTTCATCCGGAGAATATCCGAGATCAACGAATACGTTTCCTGAAGAATTAACAATGGTTTCTTTCATAAGTTATCTCCAATCTGCCTGTATCGGCGACGAGCCAAATCAATATCTTGCCGGCTCGTTTTCCGAGTCTTCTTTTGAAATGCGTGAAGCACAAAAACTGTATCCTGATACTTTGCGACATAGATTATTCGCCACTCGCCCAAAACATGGATACGGATTTCCTTCACGCCCGTGCCAATTACGCTCATTGGTTTCCAATCGGTTGGTTCAAGTCCGTTTTGAACTGCACGGAGTTCAAAGCCTGTAGCACGGCGGGCTTCATCGGGGAAGTTTCTAAGATCATCCAAGCTTGATCCTATAAATTTTATCGGCTTCATAGCTGTCCGAGTATTATATAAGTTTTTATATATTTTGCAAGCTTATTGATAAATTTATTCGCGCGACGGAACAAAAAATACACATATATGATGCATCCGGCAGGACGCATGGGAATTTTGATGGGGCTGTTCAAATGCGGGCTTAATAGCAACAAAACAATTGATTTGTCAATTGTTTTTAAGGGGCAAAGGGGCAAAGGCACAGAGGCACAAAGCTATAAAAGGATTCAAGGGGTCGAGGGTTCAAGTGAGGGGAATGCGCTCTCTGTTTCGGTTCGATGGGTTAAATAAATTTGGCGATCACAGGATTCAAGGGGTCGAGGATGTGCTTTTCATTATTGATTGAAACAGACTGTCATCAAGACCGGTATTGATACGCCAATCACTGTAGGAAATATAAATGTCGCCTTCTCCCTGCATCTCTTCGGGCTTGCCCCTTCCAGCGGCAACAGGGTTGTCCTTTATTAAAAACGATGAGGTATCCTGGCTTTGCATTCCCTCCGGAAAAGTAATGTGTATATGGGCTTTTTCGGGCATCAGCCAGTTTTCAGCTCCCTGCTCTACATTCTTATATGTCAGTTTCACCAGGGCCTTTGTGCCTTTGAACGAATGGTTTTCCATCTGCAGTATCCGCCTGGGGTTTCCCCCGACCCATACATTGTAAAACCTCACGCGGGTTTCGCTTTCTCCGGGCTCCACTTTGTATAGCTCTGCCTGCATGCCGTCCATCTTCACAGCCTGTGCGAAGGTGATCCGGTTTTTCTCCGGATCGAACTGGAAAGGATCGAAAAAACCGCTGTTGCGGGGAATCGGCGCAAAACTTTTCGTTTCGATATGAAGCTTGTCCGGCTTCTTGAAATAGAGATCAGCCGCAAAATCGGGCATTCTGAAACCCGGTATCATTACTTTAGCCTGTATTTTTACCGTGTAATCGCTTAAGTTCTGATACGGTTTTATGATCGCCTGAAAGACCTGCTGAGTAGTAGATTCCTGCCTGGCATCCGACCTTTCCTGTGCTGATACCGGTATAGAAATGAACAGGATCAAAGCAATTATAATAAATGATGATTTAATTTTAATGGCACATTTCATTTATGAAAGAATATCCTTTCTGGAAAAATAGACAACTGCCATGAGAAAAAAAGTGATCATAAAGCCGGCAAGGATGGCGATGTTCATACGGATGATATCCCAGGGAACCGGATCGTCAAAAACTTTTTGCCAGGCATCAAAATAGTTGACAAAGAGATAGGGACGGACAGCCTGGAACAGGTCGAACGGCAGAGAAATTATAATAATACTTACAATGATGACCGCCATGGTTGCAATTATGGGTCCGATCGGGTTGTCTGTGAAAGCAGAGAAGAGAAAACAGAGCGAGGAGACGACAAACATCGCAAGGGTGGCCAACCCATAGGCCATTAGAAAAAGATATGGCAGCCGGGCTTCCTGGATGACGAGGATGCCCTTGCGGACGACAAGTAAATCACCGCCGCCGAAAGCACAGAGGGAGAGGCCTATAGTCAGTCCGCCGATAAAAAGCACCATAACGGCAGTATAAATCAGTGTGACGATAAACTTGGCCGTAATGATTCTGGTTCTTGAAACCGAGTGGGTAAGGAGAAAACGGAAAGTTCCCGCATTCCCTTCACCGGCGATCTGGTCTCCGGCAACGATGGTCAAAACGACAGGCACATGCACCCAGAGGGCGCCCATGAAGAAGAAGCCGAAAAACCATCCGTTGAGGACGTTCCCGCCGATGATGAAGTCATTCTGGAGGAGGGAAAAGAGATGCCTTTTAAAAGAATCCTGCCCGCCCAGTTTCAGCCCGGTTACTACCAGTGGAACGATGATGCCAAACGCGATAAAGCCGATATAGGTTCGCCACCGGGTAAAGGTCTTGATCAGCTCAAACCATATCAGGCGAAACATGGGTTCTCCGCTCCCTTCTCTTTTATAAAAAAAGCCATTAAGCCTCGCGCCCCTCGATTAAGTTAAGGAAATAGGTCTCAAGTGTGCGCTGCGGCACAAGGGCGCTGACATTGAACCCGGCATTAACAAGCTGCCTGTTAAGCTCCGGTATGCGTTCCTGATCCAGCTCGACATTGATGCCGCCGCCAATGTGGATTCTCGCGGAGCTGTAGGAGTCAATTGTTTTAAGAAATTGCAGGACTTCGGCAGGGCGGTCTGTTTTGATCAGCACTTCAGACGGCCCCTGTTTCAGAAGATCTTGGACGCTGCCTCCCACACGAAGCCTGCCATGATGAATTATGGCCATCCGGGTTGCGATCATCTCAACCTCATACAGCAGGTGGGAGGATAATAAGACCGTTACTCCACGTTCGCGGGATAATGCCAGTATAAGCTCCCGCACCTCTTTCATTCCCTGCGGATCAAGGCCGGTAGTAGGTTCATCAAGAATGATGAGCGGCGGTTCTTTCAGCAGGATCAGGGCAAGTCCGAGGCGCTGGTTCATGCCGTGTGAATATGTTTTAACCGGATCGCCGGCCCTCTCTGCAAGACCGACCCGTTCCAGATATTCCATGATTCTGCGGCGACTTACAGGCTTTTGCAGTCCTCCAAGTATTTCCATATTGCGTAATGCGGACAGGTGGCCGTAAAACGCCGGCTTTTCAACAACAGCGCCCACATTCGCCAAAGCTCTCTGTCCGGCTTCTTTCAGGGATGCCCCGAAAATTTCGACATCTCCTTCGGTGGGGAATATGAGACGCAGAATCATGCGGATAGTTGTGCTTTTCCCTGCGCCGTTGGGACCGAGAAAGCCGAATATTTCACCCTGTCTGACTTCGATATTCAGATGATCAACTGCCAGTCTGTTTTTGTAGCGCTTTGTCAGATTTATGGTGCGCAGAATAATGTCGGTCATGGCTTTGGAGGGCGCTGTCCCCTCGGCATTTTCTTTATCATTATAAAAAGTTTCACATTTATCTCTATTTAATGGCAACATACACTGAAAAATTAACCTGCGCAAAGTTTTTTACGCATCTGTAAGCTCATTAAGTGAGCATATTGCGACTTTTTACAATACCGTCAGTTTTCAGTGGGTCAGCAAAAGCCTTCGTATGATCTTCCCCGGCAAAGTCTCCACCGCCTTCAGCGCTCCTTCAGGACAGACCTCGATGCAGCAGTAGCACCTGATGCATCTGTCGTAATCAAAAGATACTTTCTCCTTATCGTGCGAAATCGCTTTTGCAGGGCAGTATTTCCAGCATTCCCCGCACAATTTGCATAAATTTTTATCCGCTGCGGGTCTTTGAACAAGATGCTTGCGAAGAATCCTGTGAATCGGCCTGGGCCCGAAAGTGAGCGTATCCTGGATTGGAAAAACAAAATTATTTATGCCTTCATAATCGCCGGTGACATCAACATCATAACCGGTTAGTCCGAGCTCTTTTGCCGCCTTGTTTGTAGGAAGCTGGTCGGGATTTGCCCCAAGCATTCTGCAGATTGCGACATCAACGGCAAACGCGCTGCTTCCCCCGACAAGCACGCCGATTTTGCGCGGAGTGCCGCCCTTACCCGGCCCCTGCCCTTCCATTCCGAGGATGCCGTCCACAATTGTGATCTGCGGGCTGACCGCCCTGTGGATACGGACAATGAGCCTTGCAAACATCTCCCTGTCAATCCCGCTTCTTAAATGCCATTCGGGCTTTTTCAAACCGACTATGCACCCGAAAAGGTTTTTTACTCCAAGGGTAAGAAACATCTGAGCATGGGTTTTGAGTTTCGCGATATTTATGACAGCATCCGCCTCAAGAGCATCTTTTGCAATCTCGATAAATCCGAACGGCTCCCCGATATCAATTTTGACAGATGTCTTGAATTCCTTAAATTCAACATCGAGCCCGTGAAAAGCCTTCCTGTATCCGCCGTCTTTCAATATTTTCGCAAACAGGCTTATGGCAGGGCTGTCCGATATTTTAACGGTTCCGCCTTTTTCAAGCACATATTCCGCCGCCGCTTTAACCACGAGGGGATGGGTGATAACCGCGGCTTCAGGCTTTGCCGGCAAAAGCAGGTTCGGTTTGATAAGAACCCTCGTTCCTTTTCCGATTGAAGCCCTGCAGGCGGATTCGATCATCTCAAAGAGGAGAGGCTTAAGAATGGTGTAATCATATTCCGCTTTTCTGAAAAAAACCTTATCCATATCAACCACCGGGAAATTCCTTTCTTGCGAAAAAAGACATTCTTGAATATATGAAGTAAATTATAGACCAGATAAAAAGCCAAAAAGCAAGGATGAGGGTTTTTCAGACAGGATTAACAGGATTGACATGATGTTGCCTGCCGGCCTGAAGCCGGACAGGCAATAAGTTATCCTCCGCAAAGAGGATACGTGTTTCAGGCCGCTCGTCCGGAGCGACCTGATGCAGTTGATCCGTCAAATCCTGTAAATCCTGTCAGATAAGTTTTTTATTAGAGAGGAACCTATTAAATGGTATGAAACAAGCAGAAAACATCAAAACCCCAAGGCGGGGATATATCTATGTAATTATAGCCGCCCTCCTCTGGGCCATATCCGGCTCATCCTCAAAGTTTTTATTCAATTCGGGAGTAACGCCTTTTCAGCTTGTGCAGCTCCGCCTGACAATCTCGACCGGACTCCTTTTTATGGTGCTTTTTATCCGGCGCCGCGACCTCATGCGGATAAAGAAGGGCGATTTTTTTTACTTCGTATTCTTCGGTGCAGTTGTTATGGCCGCGGTACAGTTCACATACCTTTTTACAATCAGCAAAATAAATGTTGCCGCAGCCATTCTTCTCCAGTACCTCGCCCCTGCCTTTATCGCGATATATTCATTTGTCTTCGCAAAGGAAAAGCCGGGGCTCATAACCATCTTATCAGTTGCAGGCGCCATTACAGGCTGTTACCTCGTAGTCGGAGCCTATAATCTCAATCTCCTCTCATTGAACAAGGCAGGAATAATCGCAGGCATTTCTGCCGCCATCGCCTTTGCATGGTATTCCGTCCAGGGCGAATACGGGATGCGGAGATACGATCCTGTAACCGTTCTTTTCTTCGCTCTGCTCTTCGCCGCAATCACATGGAACATACTCCATCCGCCTCTGGAAGCCTTTTTCCATAAACGCTCATTGCTTGAATGGGGTTTGATTATTTATATCGGAATCTTTGGAACAGTAGTTCCTTTCGGTTTATATTTTCAGGGAATAAATCTTATCCGCTCAACGCGCGCCAGCATAACCGGAACCCTTGAACCGATAACAGCGTCCGCCATTTCATACTTTTTTTTAAATGAAATACTTGAACCCTGGCAGATTGCAGGCGGCATTATGGTTATAGCATCAATCATTCTGCTCCAGTTCAAGGTGGAATCTGATGATAAGAGGCCGGACCTTATCAGGGCAAAAAACCTTGAAAAATCAGACAAATAAACCATCCCTTTTAAAACGCGTCAAACGGCGCGTAACCGGACGTGAAAAAGATTTTTTCGCCGCAACATCTCCCGGACTAGAATCTCTTTGCCTTAATGAACTCAAAACTTTTGCCGAAACAGGCAAAGAGTTCATCGCAATGGAGGGAGGCGTACAATTTACGGGGCGGATAACCGACTGCTTTTCCGCAAACCTGAATCTTCGCACGGCAAACAGGATCCTGATGCGGATCGGAGAATTCAAGGCCACAAACTTCATGCAGCTTGAAAAGAAGCTTTCTGATTTTCCCTGGGAGCTTTTTCTTCCGGCAAATGCCAGGCCCGGAATAAACACATCCACAAAACAATCGCGACTCTACCATAAAGATGCAATTGCAGAAATATTTGCCGCAAGCATCGAAAAAAGATTCGCATCAAACGGCATCCGGAATTCGTCAAAAGATGCTTCAACAGATCAACAGGTTTTTGTCCGCGCGGAAAATGACAGGTTTATCGTTTCTCTCGACAGCAGCGGGGAGTTGCTTTACAGGCGCGGCATTAAAACCCACAGGGCAACTGCTCCGTTAAGGGAAACAACGGCCGCCGCCATTCTTACGATTTCCGGATACGACGGGAGCGAACCGCTGCTCGATCCCATGTGCGGGTCCGGCACTTTTTCCCTTGAAGCCGCCATGATTTCACAAAACATCCCGGCAGGCCTGTTCCGGAACTTTGCATTCATGAACTGGCCGTGCTTTGGGCTCCAAAGATGGGAATATATAAAACGAAAAGCGGAATCCGGTGTGAAATTGACCTTCTCACCTCACATTTTTGCATCCGATATCGATTCCAGAGCCTGCGATTCGCTTGTATCATGCATAAACAGATATGATATGTTGAAAACGGTTGAGGTGGAGCAAAAAGATTTTTTTGATCTCTCACCCTGCGCTTTGACAAAAGAGAAAGGTCTCGTCGTTATCAATCCGCCATACGGACAAAGGATGGGTAGCAGAGCTGAAAGCGTTAAACTTTTCCGCACCGTATGCGATAAGCTCAAAAAGGATTTTTCAGGCTGGAAAGTCGCCCTCATCGCCCCTGATATTACACTTCTGAACTCTCTTCCTTTTACGCTGAAAGCTCAAGCCATGCGCCACGGCGGCCTGAAAATATCCTTGCTCTATGGAAAAATAATATAGGGATCATTGTAAATTCGTGGGTGATCCTATGAGGATTCAAGGGTTCCAGTGAAAAAAAACAGGAAACTTCAAACCAAAGACCAGAAACCTGCTTTTCTTGGGAGAAGAACCAAATTTATCAGGGAGGTGCAAAATGCAGATAGATTTTCATCTTTGCGTAACTTACGTGGTATCACGCATTGCAGGATTCGGGCACCGGGAAGCTGAAACCGTGGCGCACTGCGCCCAGTATGTCGATGATGCGACAAACTCAGGAACCATAATTTTCGACAACGGGGCGATGTACAGCAGGACAAGCTCAGCCCATAAAATTCTCGACTATAAGAACTTCAACGAGCTTGCGAACCGTCACATTTGGATCCCTTTCCATTTCCTGCCGGGAAATAACGGTAAAAAAGCCGGCGAAAATCCCGATGGTACTTTTATCGAAAAGCTTATCTGCCGCCCCGGAAGCTTTGTGGCTCAAGATATGATCAATGCCGGCATAAGAGGCGGCAATGCTCTTTACGGACTTCACAGGCTCGGGATAACCCTGCATGTCTATGCCGATACATGGGCGCACCAGGGATTTGCAGGCGTGATCCACAAGGTTAACGCGGTAAAAAAGCTGGATGACGACGACAATATCGATCCATCATTCGGAGCAAAGCTGAAAAATTTTTTCGGTGATCTTTTCGATGATATTTCCGGTGAATTCGTCGGCGGAATTCTTCCTCTCGGCCACGGAGCGGCCCTATCCCTCCCGGACAGGCCTTATCTGAAATGGACCTATAAAGACAGCAGCGGAAATACGGTACTGCGCGACAATCCCGTGGAATTTCTTGAAGCAGCCCATGAGATGTGCATGGCGGTACAGCGCTTCCGGGCCGGAAATCCTGACGCGGATGTTCCCGGTCTTGCCGGCGCAGACAGGGACAGAATCATGCGGATGATGATGGATATAAAGGATGAAAACGGTGAAACAAGGTGTAAAAAATGGCTCGATGCCCTGAAGGAAGGTTTTTTCGGATTTCCTCCGGTAACTCTCGGCTATATTCCAAAAGGAGCAGGATCATGGAAATACCAGGCCATAGGAACTGATAAAGAGGTCGAAGTTGAAGATGAAAAGTATCCGTATTCGCCGTCTTTTCTGGGAAGCGACTGGAAACTGTTTCATGACGCTCTCATGGCGCACCGTTTTTCGATAATCAATGAGATACTGCCGAGGTACGGCATATGCGCAGCATAGACGAGTTTCCATCCGGAAATGGCCCTTTGGAGCGATCTCAGCATCAATCTGCGGGATTTCTTGTGCGACATACTATATAGGCTGAAGGTAAATAGACTGAGGACTTTTAGTAACTTCAGACTTCAGCCTGCCCTTTCCCGCTTTGTGCCTATGTGCCTTTGACCCTTTTACCCTTTGTCCCTTTCTTTTAACGCCTATTGCCTATTATATTCCGTCTTCAGCCTTTTTTCTATATCAACCGGCGCCGGGATAAGCTTCTGCTCAAGCATTATGCTCTCGGTCTGTTTCCAGGCGGCAATGTTTATGGCGCCGAAAACCGTCTTTTCCGACG
>JAUYEO010000195.1 GCA_030689795.1 Desulfobacterales bacterium
TTCTGAAGCACACTTTGCGGAAGATTACCAGCCCCGGGACAGTATAATGTTCATCAATATATAAATTATCGCTGGCATTGAAGGATGATACGAAGGGTGTAGGAGATATGGGAGCCCCCTTTACATCTAAAATTTATAATCTGAATGTTTTAAAATATCAGGATGACATGCCATAAAAAGCAAGAGTTGATGCAGCGGGATCTCTTCATCATATCATTGTCCGTGGAATCGGGCGGGCCAGGATTTTTAAGAATGATACCGGACGCAATGATTTTCCGGATCGGATTGAGGGCTGCCGGGAAAGGGCTGTTTACTCTGATTATTTGTTTGGAAAACCTGCCATAATCATGCTAATGTGATACCCATGGGAAAAAAAGGGGGACAAGATGCGACAATTTACTCTCGAATACTGGAAGGATGACGATTGGTATGTCGGCAGACTCAAGGAGGTACCTGGTGTTTTCAGCCAGGGGGAGACACTGGAGGAACTTGAAGAAAGCGTAAAAGACGCCTACCGGTTGATGATGGAAGACGATACGGTGATTCTTCCCCACACGCATGCTCCTGTCTATCAAAAAGAAATCGGTGTGGATATTTGAAGCGGGTTGACTTCATTCGCAAACTGGTGAGAGCCGGCTGTCATCTGAAACGGCATGGTGGAAGGCACGACATCTACATTAATCCCAAAAACGGGAGGAAATCTCCCGTTCCGCGTCACGCTGAGATCAAGGAAAGTCTTTGCGATCTTATTAGAAACCAACTCGGCATCAGCGATAAATAGAATAATAAGAGTTTTTGGCATCGTATTTATAGGAGAAAGCTATGAAACATGATGCATGGAATCCGGGAACACTTTTGGAGACATCCGGGGGATATTGGAAAACCTGCGCCCTTCATGCCGCAGTGCAACTGGATGTATTTACGGTGATAGAAGATCAGCTGCTTTCAGCAGAGGCTGTTGCCGAAAAACTTAAGGCAGACCCCAGGGCACTGGCCGTGCTGCTGAATGCCCTGACCGCCATGAACCTTCTGGAGAAATCCGGCGACTGCTATGCCAATACACTTGAGGCCAGGACTTTTCTCTCCAAATCATCTCCCGGCTATATCGGGTATATCATCAAACATCATCATCATCTGGTGGCATCATGGAGTCAGCTCGATCAGGCCGTTCTGAGTGGCAATCCTGTTCGAACCCGGGCGGCGCACAGCAGTGACGATGCCCGGGAAAGCTTTCTCATGGGAATGTTCAACATGGCCATGATGATAGCGCCCAGAATCGTTCCCAAAATTGATCTTTCAAGCCGCAGATCATTTCTGGATCTGGGAGGAGGCCCGGGAACCTATGCCATTCAATTCTGCCTGAAAAACAAGGAGTTGCAGGCTGTCGTATTTGATCTGCCGACCACCCGGCCTTTTGCCGAAACCACCATCGGGAGATTCGGGCTTTCAGAACAGATCCGGTTTCAGGCAGGCAGTTATCTGGAGGACCCGGTTGAAGGACGCTATGACGTGGCCTGGCTTTCCCATATCCTGCACGGAGAAGGACCCGAAGACTGTAGTTGCTCATCGAGAACATCGATAATCCTCAAGTGCTCATTATAGGTCTCTTCACCCCGCCGATACTCTTCCATAACCCAGGTGGTGGACATCCCGTCTAAATGAGAGCAGTTATCCTGATACGG
>JAUYEO010000218.1 GCA_030689795.1 Desulfobacterales bacterium
CATTCATTGCCTGTGGTCATCTATTCCCTTTAAAACGAGTTTTCTTTCAATTGATGTTTAATTATTTAAACGTTATCGATCCTGTTGAATGTCAAACCCGGTTTTTGATAGGGGAGAGAACAAATTCAGGATTGTCTGCAAATACATTTGAACTGAGGATATTGGGTTGTCGAAATGATGGAAGCGGATCATCCAAAACCAGAATACTACCCCCTGGATTTAAAAAAATCGTCTCTGGCTTTTTTAAGCTGTTTGACGTTTTCAAGGGGGGATCCCGGCGCAATACCACAACCCGGTGTAAGGAAATCGGTTCCATTTTCCAAGCTCGAGATCGACTCCTCATAACATTTTTCCGGAGTGCCCATGAACAGGGTCGTTGCCGACGCCACATTACCAAAAACGCGTACGTTTTTAGCATGCGCCACCTCAACGGCTTTTTTCATATCGGCTTTTTCCTCAATGCTTATTCCAGCCACACCGGTTTCACACATCATCGGAACAATCAGGTCTGTGTTGGCACAAATATGCAACACAATCGGGCCTTTGGCCCTGGAACAAATCTCGGTCATCATGGGCTGGACAAACTGTTTCCAAGTCTTGGGGCTCATCAGTGCCGGTCCCGATGAAGGCTCGGCCAGACAATAATAATCAGCCCCCTGGTCAAAGGCCCAGTTGATGACATCGATGGTAACAGCCTTAGTAACATCGATGACCTGTTGTACCTTGGCCTGTTCCTTGAAAGTCCATCTCATGAACTTCTCGGTTCCCACCAGGTTGCAGGCGCAGGTCCAGGCCCCTTCACTCTCACCAAAAACAACCAGTTCGTCACCGAAACGTTTCTTCAATATTTCAAATTGCTTCTTATAGGCTGGAAACCGCCCCTTTTCAAAAAGATTGTCCGGATACGCAAGTCCATCCAGGCTGTCGGCAAACGGATGTTCCTTGATGTAATATTGAAGATCGATCTTGGGTTCACCCAATGTACAGCCCATCACCTGACTGATCGGAGTGATATCCCAACCCATGGCCTTGACCCATTCGAACCCTGCGATTTCATACCCGGCGATGGCCAGTTTGGCCATGGCTTCCGGATCCGTGTCGGCCAGGGGCCGTTCCGCGCCGCACTGCTTCATGATTTCAACCACACCGTATGTCGTCGTACATCCTACCATTGCAGGATCGCTAACTTCTTTTCCTTCCAGACGTCTCATGAAACGTTCTTTTAAATTCATTTCATCGTTCTCCTTTTCGCCCAAGCCTCCTGCTTTCGGCTATGGCTGAATTATACCGCCAGATGATCAAGAATGATCTGCTGATTATCGATCAGTTCCTGGGTCGTCGCGATACCGGTAATTTTTCCCTTGGTGCTCATTAAATAATGTCGACTGGCGACTTTCAGTGCCACTCGGTAATTTTGCTCCACAACCAGCAGCGTCATTCCCGAACCTACACAAAAATCTTTCACAATTTCGGTTATCGAAACTACCAGCAATGGGGACAGCCCCTGGGAGGGCTCATCCATAATGATAACCTTGGGATTACTGATTAGCGCCCGACCGATCGCGAGCATTTGCTGTTCGCCGCCGCTGAGCGTAGATCCATCCTGGTTGGTGCGATCGGCCAGTACCGGAAAATAGTCGTAAACCCGCTCCAGCGTACAGGGCTCTCCCCCGTTACCGGGACGCGCGGCAATCTTCAGATTTTCTTTCACGGTCAAACCCGGGAAGATATGCCGTTCCGCCGGGACATAGGCCACTCCCAGCCGGGAAACCCGGTGCGCTGGCCAGCGGATGGTTTTTTGGCCGTCAATGGTGATCGATCCGGAGCGTGGCGGAGTCAGTCCCATGATGGATCGAAGCGTCGTGGTCTTGCCGACACCGTTTCGCCCCAGGATGGAGACGGCCTCGTGCGCATTGACGAATAAAGAGAGTCCCTGAATAACGTGGCTTTCTCCGTAATAGGTGTGAATATCTTCTATCTCCAGAATTTTATGTGTCTTTTCCAAGATAGGCCTCCCTGACTAACTGGTTCGTCCTGATTTCTTCGGGCGCGCCCTCCGCGATGATGCTGCCGTAGTGCAGCACGGTGATTTTATCCGAGATTCTCATGACCATATCCATGTCGTGCTCGACCAGCACGATCGATATTTTCTCGGAAAGACCCTTTATCAGCTCGGAGATATGGTTGGTTTCCGCGGGCGACATACCGGCCGTGGGCTCATCCAGAAAGAGAACCTTCGGATCTCCGGCCATGGCGATGGCCACTTCCAGGATCCGCTGGTCGCCGTAAGACAGGTTTTTGGCGGGCAGATCGGCCAGATCCTGAAGGCCAAGCCGCTCCAGAATCACCCATGTATCGCTCGCCACTTTTTTCAGACTCTTTTTTGTGGAAAAAATTCTCAAAGAGCCGCCGGAGCAGGCCTGTTTGGCGATCCTCACATTTTCAAACACGGTCAGATTGTTAAAGATGCTCGTAATTTGAAAGGTTCTGCAGATTCCCATTTTTACCAGGTCATGGGTCGGCTTGTTGGTGATTTCGGCGCCTTGAAAATACACTTTCCCGGAGCTGGCCGGTATTCGGCCGGTAATGATGTTGATAAATGTGGTTTTACCGGCGCCGTTTGGCCCGATAATGGATCGCAACCCG
>JAUYEO010000241.1 GCA_030689795.1 Desulfobacterales bacterium
ATATTCACCCATCTTGGCGTATCAAAAATCAGGATAACAGGAGGAGAGCCCCTCATAAGGAAAGGCATTTGTGAATTTCTGGCCGGATTGAGCAGCCTGGAAGGCCTTTCAGATCTCTCCATCACGACAAACGGTGTTTTCCTTAAAGAAAAAATAAAGAAGATCAAATCCGCAGGCATCAGGCGCCTGAATATCAGCATGGACACCCTTGATAAAGATAAATTCAAAAAAATTACAGGGATAGACGCTTTCAACGAGGTATGGGAAAGCATAATGCTGGCGCTTGATATGGGGTTTGATCCGGTAAAAATCAATGTGGTTGCATTAAACGGGATAAACGACGATGAGCTGGCTGATTTCGCCAGGTTATCATTATCTTATCCCTTTCAGATCAGATTCATTGAATATATGCCTATAGGCACATCACGGATGACGTTCAGGCAGCTTCTTGCTCCTGAGATAAAAAACCGTATCGGTTCCATAGGCCGTCTGGATCCCGTTGAAAACATATCATCGGACGGTCCTGCCAAACGTTACAGGTTCGAAAACGCAAAAGGCGAAATTGGTTTCATAAGACCGATAAGCGAGCATTTTTGCGGCAGTTGTAACAGACTCAGATTAACGGCAAGCGGAAATTTAAAGACCTGCCTCTTATCGGACAACGAGACAGACCTTAAAGGCCCGCTTAGAAACGGATGTTCCGACAGTGAACTGGCCGAAATTATCCATAAGGCGGTTTACAATAAACCTTTTGAACACCCTCTTGTTGCAAATGATGAAGGCATGATTTCAGGCCGGATGTCTGCAATAGGGGGCTGAAAAGCAGTCTACTCACTTCTGGCTGATATATAGGAGTTTTATTAACTGGTGTCTATCCGGAAACAAATTATGGACAATCGTGCGTTTCCAATCCGGAAATAGGCAATTTTGGGCAAGCTCAAGGAAATCAAGGGATTGCGCGGAGGCATACGCAATGTATGCCGCACAAGAAATCCCGCAGATTGACGCCGAGATCGCACAAAAGGGCCATTTCCGGATGGAAACTAACTGGGGTAGAGAAAAGGAGGTATAGTCTATGAATGTATCAAGAAGAAGGTTTATCCAGATTTCCGGCGCAACTGCTGCCGGAATCGCCGTTAGCGGCATGGGGTTTGACCTGTCTCCGGTCAGAGCTCACGCACTAACGCTGAAAACCAAGGACGCAAAGGAGACAACCACGATCTGCTGTTATTGCGGCGTAGGATGCGGTGCTATCGTACACACAAGTAAAGACAAGGGCCGTGTCATAAACATCGAGGGGGATCCGGATCATGTTATAAACCGCGGCGCATTGTGCTCAAAGGGTTCCGCACTCTCCCAGCTCGCCGAAAACAAGAACAGGCTTACCGAGCCGATGTACAGGGCGCCCAATTCAAAGGAATGGAAGAAGGTATCCTGGGAATGGACTCTTGCCGAAATCACGAAACGGATCAAGGCAACAAGGGAAGCCACTTTCACTCTGAAAAATGAGAAAGGCCAAACCGTAAACCGTACGACTGCTATAGCATCCGTCGGAAGCGCGGCCATGGACAACGAGGAATGCTGGATTTACCAGGCATTGTTAAGGTCCCTCGGACTTGTTTATATCGAACACCAGGCGCGTATCTGACACAGCGCAACTGTTGCGGCTCTGGCAGAGTCGTTCGGACGCGGTGCGATGACAAATCACTGGATCGATTTAAAGAACAGCGACTGCATACTTATCATGGGAAGCAATGCTGCTGAAAACCATCCCATTTCATTCAAGTATGTCACAATGGCGCAGCAAAGCGGCGGCAAAGTCATAAGTGTAGACCCCAGATTCACAAGGACTTCTTCAAAAGCCGATATTTATGCGCCTCTCCGTTCAGGTACAGACATCGCCTTTTTAGGCGGAATGATCAAATACATCCTGGACAACAAGCTGTATAATGAAGAATACGTTTTAAACTACACGAATGCATCCTTCCTGGTTAACAAGGATTTTACTTTCAAGGACGGACTTTTTTCGGGTTTCGATGCCCAGAAAAAAAGCTATAACAAAAGCACCTGGACATTAGATAACGATGAAAATGGAATCCCGAAAAGAGATCTTACTCTAAAAGATCCCCGCTGTGTTTTTAATGTCTTAAAAGACCACTATAGCAGGTACGATCTCAAGCTTGTTTCCAGAATAACCGGAACTCCGGAAGCCGATCTTCTGGAAGTTTACAAAACCTATGCCGCAACCGGGGCAAAAGGTAAAGCAGGCACGGTAATGTACGCAATGGGCTGGACACAGCATACGGTCGGCGTCCAGAACATCAGGGCAATGTCTATCATCCAGTCCCTGCTGGCAAACATGGGCGTTGCGGGCGGCGGCATTAACGCTCTTCGCGGCGAATCAAACGTGCAGGGATCTACCGACCAGGCCCTTTTGTGGCATATCTGGCCTGGGTATACCGCAATTCCAAAAGCATCTCAGACGTCGCTTGAGACTTTCCTTGCAAGCATAAAACCCGTGTCAAAAGATCCGATGTCGGTAAAC
>JAUYEO010000257.1 GCA_030689795.1 Desulfobacterales bacterium
GAGCCGTTACGAAATAACCATTTTCACACAGAGGTTTAAGAAATCTTACAAGAAGCTCTCCGATGAGGAACGAAAGGCACTGCAGAAGAAACTCGATCTGATGAGCACGAATTCCCCACATCCTTCGCTAAGAACCAAGAAGGTTCAAGGCGCTGACGACATCTTTGAGTGCAGCATCAACATGGCGATCCGTATGACCTGGCAGTATGATGGCGAGTCGATACTTTTGTGTGTCGTCGGAGATCACGATGCTGTTCTCAAGAACCCATAAGTGATTGCGGCCGCCACCGGCAGATAACAACAGGCCGAAAGCAAAAGATATTGTTGAAGTGTTCTGTAACAACAAACAAGTTACCCAAGGCATTGACGTTGGCTTCAGATTACAGCATAAGGATAAAAATATGAGCAAAATAAAAATGTTTTTTATGACAACCTGTTTTTCTTTTCTGGCTTTATTTCTTGTTCTTGCCGCTTCAGGCTGCGGCCTTTTCGTCAAAACAATTCCGAAAGGTGAAATTTTGGGAAAGGTGTCTGAAGACCGCTATGTAATGATAGATAATGTAAATTATCATTACATGGAGTATCCCGGACCCGGGCGGGATATTTTCCTGCTGCACGGTTTTGCTTCTTCGACATATACCTGGGAGAAAGTCATTCCGTATCTGACGCGGCAGGGTTATCATGTCTGGGCGCTTGACATGAAAGGATTCGGCTGGTCGGATAAGCCTGAAGATGCGAAATACGACACTATTACGCTCATGCAGGAAGTGAACAAGTGGATGGATGTTATGGGGCTCAAGGATGTTGTTTTTGTGGGCAATTCTTTAGGGGGCGCAATCGCTGTTCTCATGGCTATTGAACATCCTGATAAAACCGGAGAGATTGTTCTGATCGATTCAGCGGGATACCCTATTAAAAAACCCCTTGCTATCAGAATGGCAAAAATACCGTTTGCAGGAGAAATTACGAAGCTGTTTTTCGGGCGATGTGTTGTAAAAAGCATCTTAAAGGAAGTCTTATTCAATGATGAAATGGTTACTGAAGAAAGAATAGATGCATATTTCCACAGAATGTCCACTGAAAATGCCCTGGATGCTCAGGTCGCTCTTGCCAGATCGCTTGATTTTGATGCCCTGAGTTCTTATACAAAAAGAATACCAGAGATTAAAAACCGCACCCTTATCATATGGGGAGAAAATGACGAATGGATACCCCTGGAATCGGGACATAACTTCAGCAAAGACCTTTCAAATTCGACTCTTGTAATATTACCTGAATGCGGGCATATTCCCCAGGAGGAAAAACCGGAAGAGACGGCTAAACTCATAATAGATTTTATAGAACCGAAACAGTGAGCGCAATCCCCGCTGATTGTGGCGGGGTCAGCGAGCGAATTAAAAACAGATTCTATTCATTACGGTCGAAGATTCCCCGCTGCTTGAGGCGGGGATCTTCAAAAAAGGTGAAGGTCATGGATGAAAAATATTACGGGTGGAGCAAGGAACTTGGAATTTCTCTACTTGATAAGCTGAGGGATGATTTGAAATCGGCGATGCTGAAAAAAGACGAGCTGGTCAGAAATACGGTTCGGCAGATCATGTCGGAATTTCCGAAGCTGACGGTTCCCCTGACACTCGAGAGCGGGAAAAAATCGTTCAGGCTGAAAAAGGGCGAAGAGATTACGGACGATGATATTCTCGGTATTATACGAGGGCTTGTAAAA
>JAUYEO010000268.1 GCA_030689795.1 Desulfobacterales bacterium
GGTTGTAAACGAAGTCTAGCATGGGAGAGATATTAGCCAGAAATTCATTGATATCCCCAATCACGCTTCTCGGCACGTAGATAACGTCCCCGTCCTTTAGTCTGATGTTTTGAGCCAGATCCCCCTGCAAAAGTATCTGGTCAAGATTGGCTGATAAAATAATCGGATTACCCTGCCTCTCTTCATATTCTCTGATGATCTTGACATCGGTTTTTACGGCCACCGGGGTAGTCCCGCCGGAAAGGGCAATAGCGGTAAGCAGGTCCCTGGAATCTTTAAGCTTAAGGATACCCTGAGACGTCACCTGTCCGAAGACATAAACTCGTTCAGTAAAGGTTGACATTTCCGGAACAGTAACAATATCACCGCTATCGAGAATTACGTTGTCGCTGACATCGCCCCGGAACATCGCATTATAAAGGTTCAGGGAATATCTTTCCCCCCGTCGGACGAGTTCCACCTGGCGCAGATCGGCATTTCCCGTATCCTTGCCGGATATGGCGCCGCCGGCACTCACGACGAGGTCGAGAACCCTGGTCTTGCCGAGCAGGGGATATTTTCCCGGACCGGAGGTACCCTGCTGCAGGATGTTTATCTGGCCGAAGAGAAGGACACTTTTGCTCATGTATGCCTTTATAACTATCTCAAGCCTCGGCTCCCTGATATATTTTTTTAATGCCTCCGTCAGTATTTCATTTACCTCGCCGGCCGTATGACCGTTCACCGTAATGTTATCAATAAAAGAGTAAGATATCTTTCCGTCCGGTCTGACCAGGGCATCATATGTATTAACCTTGGATCCTTCCCGAAGATTAATGGTCAGTATATCGCCAGGGCCTATGATGTATTCGGGAACGCCCCGTCTTTCTGTAAAGACGCTGTTTTCTTTAACATGGCTCGCCCTTGTGATTCCTTCTTTCATCTCATTTTTCTGCTTCGCTTCTGATTCTTGAACTGCCATTGTAGACCTGAATTCCTTCACAGGTATCCCCCTTGCCTCAAAGGCACAGGATGAAAGCAATATGGCTGAGAAACCTGTAAAAAGCGCCAGAATTATATTTATTCTCCTGTCAACCATCGCAACTTCCCCTTAAAATTGCCCTCCGGGACATTTGCTTTAAGACTCCTCGTAAAAAGTCTCCGCCCCGGATCGCTTTTAGTATCTCTGTAAAATTCATCTACTTATTAATTAAATCAAAAAACCGGAGGAAAAGCAATATTTATCTTGAATATGAACAGATTATAATATATTATCAAACAGTGATAAGATGTCATCGGCGGGTGCGGGCGCAAGAAATTTTGTATAGGAATTTCCTTTTGGGACGCAGATGAACGCAGATTGCCAGGATTTTCAATATAAAGAACTAACTGAAAAGATTATTAAAATCTTCTATAGCGTTTATAATAAACTTGGTTATGGTTTTCTTGAAAAGGTGTATGAGAATGCAATGATGATAGAGTTTAGAAGAGACGGTATTCCTGCGGTTTCTCAATCTCCAATAAAGGTATTTTATGAAGGTGAAATAATAGGTGAATACTATGCCGATATACTGATTGATAACAAGGTAATTGTTGAGATAAAAGCAGCAAAACGATTGGTAGAAGAAAATGAAGCACAGTTATTGAATTATCTAAAAGCAACTGATATTGAAGTTGGCCTTCTACTTAATTTTGGCGCTAAACCAGAACTTGAACGTAAGGCATTTGATAATTTAAGAAAATAGTTTATCTGCGGGTATCGGCGAAAATCTGCGTCCTGATTTAAAATTCTTTGGTAATGCTATGGTAAAATATTCTGATATTATAAGAAATGACGTTAAAGACAGGCAAGAAGCGGAAAAGGCAGGAAACTCATTGCGTTTCAGCGCTTTAAAGGAATTCAATACTTCTTTGGATTCAGACACTCTGCCTGCACAAAAAGATACTGAAGACATTGAACAGCTTTACTCAACCATCGTAGGTTATCTCGGGGAAGTCCGTAAGCTGGTCGATAATAATGAGCGTTTTGACATCAAGCAGGCCGTTGATACCGTAAATCATATCATAAACACGCCTGATCTGATTGAAAAATTCTATCAATCAACGACTCTCTCGTCCGACAACCATAATAATGAAGACTACCTGATTACGCATCTGATCAACGTCATGATATATTCCCTCAAGATCGGAACAGGCCTGAAATATCCCGTGGAAGAACTTCTTGAACTTGGACTCGCGGCGCTCCTCTATGACATTGGATTTTTCAAGATACCTGAAAACATAACAGGCAAAAACAGTAAGCTGACGGAAACCGACTTGAATACTGTAAAAAAACATACGGAAATCGGGAAAAACATTCTGTCTCAGTTTAATGCCGAACATCCGATGCTCTCCCGTGTCGCTTATGAACATCATGAGAGAAAAAACGGTAGTGGTTATCCAGCCGGGTTAAAGGAAGATGCGATATGCGAATATGCAACAATAATAGGCCTGGCTGACACCTTTGATGCGATGATTCACAACCGCCCATACAGAAAAGCGCTTGCACAGTATTTTTCTGTCAAAGAATTGGTTTCATTAAAGAATTCCCTGTTTCCTTCCAGGTTTATAAAGGTCTTTCTCGATGAAATGGGTATTTTCCCTGTCGGAAGCTATGTCAGGCTCAACAATATGGAAACAGGCAGAGTAATTTCAAACAGCAAGCTTCATCCCTTGAAACCAACTGTCAAAATGATATTCAATTCCCGCGGAGAAAAGTTGCCCGAAGAACCCATCATCAAACTGGAGGGACATCCTGTTTTATATGTCACAACCGCAGTCAGCAAAGAGGATCTCTCCAAAGAACAATAAAATATTGGAAACGCAATTGTGTCCGAGCTTTTTTTCGGATGGACACTAATCGGCATACATCCGTAAATAAAAAAAGCATGAAGATTGACATGAAAATGATTATAGAGGAGGAAGACCGCCCCTCAATACTCCCCTGAACAACGTCAGAAGATCGGCCAGAACCTGCGAAGATACGAGGATGGCTCTTTTCAGGAACGTACCGAAGCGATAAGATGTATCCGGAAAAATCTGATTCATGACCTCACGCCGGGGGAAAATATTTTCTCTTATAAATCGTATTTTTTTGCCCTTTCCCTGAAGCTGAAACATCCATAAAAGATCCATCACCGTTCCGAGTGGCACATGCATTAACCGCAGCCGCAGG
>JAUYEO010000275.1 GCA_030689795.1 Desulfobacterales bacterium
GTCGTGCATTCATTGGGGTATGCGTCGTGAAAACCGTTGACTGGTGAGCAATTTCAAGTGCGGTTTTCAGATCTACTTTGAATTTTGAAATGTTTTGAGAGAGACGTTCAATACTTGCAAAAGTGCAGTGACCCTCGTTCAAGTGGATTATGGACGGGAAGATGCCCATTGCTGATAGAGCGCGCATTCCGCCTACTCCAAGAAGGACTTCCTGCGCTAAACGTTTATATTGGTTTGCGGGATATAAATTTGCTGTTATTTCCCTTATTTCAGGAGAATTCTCAGGCAGGTCCGTGTCAAGTAAAAAAAGAGAGACCCGTCCGACCATCAGCTTCCAAACCTGGGCACGGATACCGCCGTTAGGCCCGTTAATATTTACTAAGAGCTCTTTTCCCGATACATCAAGGGCTCTTTCAACCGGAAAAGTATAAAGATCTGCTTCCGGATATTCTTCCTGCTGCATTCCGTCTATGTTAAGAAACTGCCTGAAGTATCCCCGCCTGTACAGAAGGCTTACTCCTGTTAAAGGAAGCATCAGGTCGGAGGCGGCTTTCATATGATCTCCTGCGAGTATTCCAAGACCGCCGGCAAAAAGGGGGAGGCATTCGTGGATGCCGAATTCCATCGAAAAATACGCTATATTTCCGCCTGGTCCTACCGGCGAATCGGAAAGAATCTCTTTCGGAAGGAGAGCGCTTTCAAAGTTTTCTTTAACCCGTTTCTGGTGAGCAAGAAAACCCTCGTCAAAAGAAAGCTCTTCGAGCCGTTCCTTTGGAAGTAAGGTTGAAAAAACAATCGGATTTCTTCCTGAATCTCTCCAGAGTTTCGGATCTATTCTTCTGAATAATTCCTTGGCATCGTGCTGCCAGCTCCACCAGAGATTGCGTGATAATACATCCAAAAAAGAAAGAGGTTCCGGTATTGTCGGAAAAACCTGAAAAGGCTGTAAGTATTTCATTTTATAGGGTCCTTGAAGAAAGAATCATGGTTTTGCAACTACTCAGCCGCAGATCTACGCTGATCATCACCGATATTTTTTCGTAACTGCTCAGGCGGATAGACTGTAGGTGTTTAGGCTGTAGGCTTTTAGCTAACAGCCCATAGCCTAATCTATCTGCGTTCATCTGTGTGAATCTGTGGCTGAATAGTTACGATTGTAAAAGTTTTGTCCGGACGCGTAATGCTTCGCTTGCTCCCCATGCCTGTGCATCGCATCCTCTTGCTTTGTGCGGATAATCCCCGTCAAGAATTTCCGGAATATGACCGGTGCACCCGTAACTTATAAGCTCAACAGCGGAGGAAAGCAAAGATAAAGCGGTATCTTTTGATTCTGCTCCGTATACCTCAACCCACGCCTCGCAAAAAGAGGGAAAAAGCCATGTCCAGGCCGTTCCATTATGATAAGCCGGTTTACGCATGGTGTCTTCATCTCCCGCATATATTCCCTGGTATGGATAAAAGGGGTTATTTAATACAGTGTTGTTATGTTTTATTTCGAGTGGGCGGGAAACGGGTCTGTCTGCAAGGCTTCTGATTGCGCCGGGAACAAGAAGCTCCTCACAGGCGGAAAGGATATTTCTGCAAAGGTCATAATCCGTAACTGCGCCGAGAGTTACAGCAAGAAGCTGGTTCGGTCTCAGGGCGTCGTCGGGTTCAGCCCCGCGAGCCGGAACTCCGGGGCGGGCATAAAGGCAGTCTGCAAGATAGCCTTCCCTGGTCGTAAAGAGATCGCAGATTGATTTTTGAACTTTTGCTGCAAGAGCGCACCATTTGACTGCCGGATCAGGGGAATCGATTTCGGAAAGGAATGAAAGCGCTTTATGCCAGAGGGCCTGAATCTCAACAGGATAGCCTTCTCTTGGAGTGCCTGCGGGATAATTGGTGTCCATCCATGTGAAATGAGCCGGACTGAATATCAGGCCGGAATCATTGTCCATGTATATTCCGTTAGGTGTTCCGGATATCAGGCTTGTTGCAATGGAAACAAGTATAGTGCGGATACTTCTGCCGGCAGCTTTCCGGTCAAGAAAAGCGTCTTTTCCTTCCGCTCTGATTAAATCGCAGCATGCAAGAAAAAGCCACAAAGGCGCATCTGAAGTGTCTCTGTTTCCTGCATCGCATCCGATCATCATGTTTGGAATAGTCCCGTCTTTTTCAAACCGGGCAAAGTGTTTAATTACAAGCTCCGCTTCTTTGAGTTTTCCTGCCGCAATCATACCCCTTGTAAAAATAAGAGAATCACGACCCCAGTCCAAAAACCACGGGTATCCCGCGATTATGGATTTGTAAGCCCCTCTTTCTGTGATGTAATGGTCAAGAACGTGAGTCAAAGCATCTTCAATTTTCAATTCAATTTTCAACGATGAAGATTGTTTTGTATGGGATGTATCCGGTTTATTTTCTTTTTTATCACCGACACAGGCGTACAGAACAGCCTCTTCATCTCCTTTTAAGAAGGTGTCGAAGTAGCCGGGGCTGAAAAGATCCGAGTCCGGATCAAGCCCTCTTTCAGCTTCTAAAGATCTGTGCACCATATACTGCCATTCCGGTTCGGAAACAAAGCGGCCTTTTGATAAATTGACCGAAAGCCCTTTCCCGCCTTCCGGAGCAAATGAAAATCCGTCTGTCTTTATCGATACGGCTTTCGGCCAGGAGTGTTCCGGGCCTTGAAATGCCTTGGTTGTATCGTGAAAATTGCGGTATTCTACATCCGGTCTCAATATAAGTTTAATTGCTTTCTCGTCTGATAACCGCCTGTCTCCGCTCCCGGCTGACAATCGTTTGAAAGTAAGGCGGATTGCATTTTCACCGGTTACCATGTGAATCTTTATATCGAAAAAAATGTGTTCACCCTGGCCGGTTGGTACGCGGTAATGCCAGAGCCCGCCATCTTTGCAGTCAAACTCAAAGGAATCGAGGCAATCAAGACATATGTCCTGAGAAAAACCCTGAAAGACAATCCATGCACGGCATCTTGTGAAAGTGATCAAGCGGTCCACAGGATATTCATTATGAATATTTGCGGCAATAAGGGCGTCGTATTTGCTGTTCAAAGTACACCATGAAACGGGAACATGCAGCATGGCGCCGCGTCCGTTTGTGTCCAGAAAGACGATTGGGTTTTTAAGCAGTTCAATGCGTGTGAAGGATCTTTTTACTCGTACATTTTCCGGTTCTGAAAGAAAAAGAAGAGAAGCTTCGGCATGTTTTGTCCGGCCCGGATCGTAAACTGTAAGCTTAATGGTTAACCGATGGTGTTCGGACGGGGTTTGAATCGGAGAAAAAAGGGCAAAGAAAGAACCGTCCCGGCGGGGCAGGCTCTCTTCCTGGGATAAAACACGGTCACGGTTTATTATGCGGGACAGAAATGGCTTATCCGCCACAACCAGCAGGAAGTGACCGGGCGGTATCATAACCTCTCTTTTGAGATCTTTCGGCCAGCGCCAGACTATTACACGTGTTTCTTTGGTAAATGGATTCAGGCTCCTGCAGAATTCAAGCGGGTTGTCTGAAAGTAAATCCGCCTGGCTTTCGACGTCCAATTCTCCTATATCATTATACCCGTTATATAACCTGAAAACTTCAAGGGCTTTTACCCTCATTTTCTGCCGCGTAACTTTTTCAGGCGGAATAAAATTATTACCCGCTTTAACTTTTATAAGATCTAAATCTCTTTCATCCGCTGATAAACATAAGACCCTGCCCGGACCAAGCAAATACGAATTGATTTTTCCTGAGGATTCTATTTTGATTCTATCTGATGTAATTAAATCAAAGTAAGCCGTTCCACCCATTCCTGCTTTTTGAGCGTTCCAGGAAGTCGTCGTTTTATTGTTGTCATCAAGATTTACGACTATAAGAAGCTTTTTCCCTGTCGGAAGATGATGGCGAAGCAGAACCATATGATTTCCGGAGCCCTGCCCGATCAAGCTTAAAGCTGTTTTGTCGGAAAATGCAGGATGGGTTTTCAAGATATCTGAAAGCCGTTTTAAATGCTCAACCTGATTATCTTTTGCGCCCCAGTTAAGGGAAGATGCACCGTGCACATCGATCTTTTCTACAGCAAGCCATTCCACTCCGTTTGCAAAACCGAAAGATCCTTCCGGAGAAGAAAGAGCAGACAGAGCGGTTCGCATCAGGGCATACGTTTTCGAGCGGGAAGCAAGCCTGTCGTTGTCATGCGTTTCGGCAAAGTGCACAAGAATCCCGTCTTCACCGGAAATGCCGATTGCACCGGGAAGATAATTTTCTATCTGGCCGCGATCGTAATTTTGAAACAATTCGGAGTAGGCCCAGTTAAAATTGCCTGCATTCAGGATATCCCGTGTTACCGATATTTTTCCACCAAGTCCTTCAAGCAGGAAAATGGTATCCGGGAACTGTTCCCTGACCGAAGAGACGATGAACCGCCAGGCAGGAACGGGAATCATGTAGCCGGCATCACAGCGGAAGCCGTCGACTCCCCTGCGGCACCAGGTCAGGAATACATCTGCCATATATTTCCAAAGATCCTTTTTTGAGTAGTTGAGCATTGTGAGGTCTTCCCAGCGCACACCCCATGCGCCGGGGACTTCGATACGCCCGTCATTGCCGCGCACGAGCCACTCCGGATGGGTTTCGTGCAGGGAGGCTCCCCACCCCGTGTGATTAATGGCGATATCTATGAAGATTTTTGCGCTGCGCTCATGAACGGCATCAACCAGTTCGATGAATTGTTCAAGAGGAGTTGCGCGGGTATCGAATTCAGCCAACGCGGGATCGACAGATGTAAAACCTAAAGCTGCGAAAGGGCTTCCGAAACGGCCCATGCGGGCGTATGTCGTTGGAGTGGGGTTAATCGGAAGAAGCTGAATGATTCTTATTCCCAGCATGCCTATAATAAAATCGAGTTCCCGGATGAGATCGCGGAAGGTTCCCGATTTAGGGATTACGGTATATCCTTTCCCGTCAAGGTTTTGAATCCATTTTTCTTCCGTTGGGTTTGGGAGGCCCCCGCCGTCTTTGTTGGGACCGAACTGCCGCACGAAGGCATTGTAAATAATGTTGGCGCAACAGGTGCCTGCCGGTTCCACATTGATTATGGTATTTGTGCCTTCGGGCCAGACAGGATTTACATCGCCTTCTTTTAAAAAGAAGCATTTTGCTTCAAAATGCCCGACTTCGCATAAAGGAACCGTTATCCGGAAAGATACTTCACCGATCTTCTTCATGGGAAGGTCGAACCAACCCCTTCCAAGAGGCGGCTCATCGTAAAGGACTTCTCTTATTATTTCGTTCCTTCCGGTTCCGGCATGACCAAGATTTGTGCGGAGCCAGGCGCTTCCTTTCAGAGGAGCCGGAAGTGTTAAAATAAAAGTCTGTATATCACCCTTAAACATCAAGATATGGGTTCCCGGAGACGGATTTTGTGATCCCCGGAATAAATTTTCCATGATCAATTATTCCTCGAAAGCATGTTTTACAAGATGCCCCAGCTCAGGAAATATCAAAGCCTTGCACGCAAGTTTGCAGGCTTTCAGGCTACCCGGCATGCAAAATACTATGGTTTTTCCGATAACTCCAGCTGTGGCGCGGGATAATAGCGCTGCAGAGTCTATCTCTTCAAAACTAAGCTGACAGAAAAGAGGACCGAACGCAGTAAGTTCTTTTTCAAATAAAGGGCGCACGGCTTCGATTGTAACATCTCTGCTGCTGATCCCGGTGCCTCCCGTCAATAAAAGGGCTTGCGGATTCAGGTCATGAATAGCTTTCCGGATTGTTTCCGTTATTCTGTAAACAGCATCAGGGACAACCTGATAGAAGACAACGTCATGACCTTCGTTTATCGCAGTTTTTTTTATCCAGCCTCCGCTTTCGTCGTTTTCTTCAGACCTTGTCGTTGAAACTGAAATGACGCCTATTCGGATTCTACCTGGGGCATTTTTTTTGTGTTCGTTTACGCCCATAATTTATCCTTTTTCCAATACGACCTGGTCGATTCCATCATGTTCGGACAAAAGCACATTTACTGTTTCAAGTCTCCTTGTCGCAACATGTTTGCCGACATAGTTTGCCTGAACAGGCAGCTCTCTATGCCCTCTATCGACAAGGACGGCCAGCTCTATACGGTCCGGCCTTCCGTAATCCATGATCGCATCCATTGCAGCTCTTATTGTTCTGCCGGTAAAGAGTACATCATCGACAAGAACTATCTGCTTTTCATCAATGGAAAAGAAAATATCGGTGGCCTGGACTACCGGATGATGGCTTATTCTGGTCCAATCGTCCCGGTAAAGAGTGATATCGATTACACCGGCAGGTATTTCAATCCCTTCAATTTTCTTTATTAAAGATTGTATCCTTCTGGCGAGAAAAACACCGCGAGTCTGGATTCCTATAAGGGATAAATTCCCGGTACCCTTGTGAACCTCGAGTATTTCATGTGTAATTCTGGTGATAATACGCTCTATATCCGCTGCATCAAGTATTGGATATGATTTTTTCATGGCTTCTCCGGTATCGGTCTGGTAAGGTTGATGAGCTTTACCTTATATGATAATAACTAATATAAATAACATAAATTATTATATGACGATCTCGTAAAAAGTCATATGCGAACGGATTTGAGATTTTTGGGAAATAGATTTTTAAGGAACTGAGCGTTAAAAATCACAAGCTGTTTGAGGGCGTTAGCCCGAGTTCTTGTGATTTAGCGAAGTGACTTAAAA
>JAUYEO010000276.1 GCA_030689795.1 Desulfobacterales bacterium
TTTTAAGTCACTTCGCTAAATCACAAGAACTCGGGCTAACGCCCTCAAACAGCTTGTGATTTTTAACGCTCAGTTCCTTAAAAATCTATTTCCCAAAAATCTCAAATCCGTTCGCATATGACTTTTTACGAGATCGTCATACCTGATGCTTCATAAAAAGTCGATTTTTGACTTTTTACAAAACCGTCAATTATGTGTTTAATCCAAACAGTTAACTTCTGGAATGAGACAAATTATGTTTAAGGTCGTAGTTGATCCGGATATATGTATAGGAGATGAGGAATGCGTAGAGGTTTGTCCGGTAGACGTTTTTCAACTTCAAAACGGGAGAGCTTTTCCATATCAGGCCGGTGAGTGCCTGGGCTGCGGAAGCTGCATTGAAGTTTGCGAGCCGGTAGCTATCACTGTAACCGAGGAATGAGATTTTTATCTTTGCAGGATTCGTGATACAGTCGGCGGAACAATTTGATTTACAGGTCTTGAAAGGTGAAGTGTCATGGCAGAAAATCAGAATCAATTAACGATAAACGGTCGTGAATTTTCCTTTGCTCCGGAAGAGACTATCCTTTCAGTAGCAAGTCGAAACGGCATCGATATTCCGACATTATGTTACTTGAAAAGGACTATACCAACAGGTGCCTGCAGAATCTGTGTTGTGGAGGTTAAAGGGGCCAGAAGCCTTATGCCTTCCTGTTCCACGCCTGCAGCGAAAAACATGATAGTATTCACGGAATCGGCATCAGTCGTTGAGGCAAGGCGTCTTATCATTCAGCTTCTTCTCTCTTCAGGAAACCATAACTGCGACATAGGCGGCTCCGGCACTGAAGACTGCTGCCCTGTCTGCGGCGCCTGCACTCTTCAGGACCTTGCCTACAGATACCAGGTGAAGGGTGACAGGTTTCCTAAAACTGCCACCCTTTATCCACCGGAGCTGGATAACCCTTTCATCATACGGGATTTTTCCAGATGTATTTTATGCGGCCGTTGTGTGCAGGCATGCAATGAGGTCCAGGTCAATAATGCCATAAGCATAGGATACAGAGGTTCATCCACCAAAATTATAGCTGCCGGCGACAGGCCCCTGAAGGATTCCGATTGCGTATTCTGCGGAGAATGTGTTCAGGCCTGTCCGGTGGGCGCACTTGTTGAAAAGAGCACCTATAAGACCAGGGACTGGAAAACAGAGAAAATCCGCACAACTTGCAGCTATTGCGGTGTGGGATGCCAGCTATATCTCCATGTCCATTACAATAGAGTTGTGAAGGTAACCGGAGTTGAGGATGTTTTCCCGAATTTTGGAAGCCTTTGCGTAAAGGGAAGATACGGATATGATTTTATCAATTCCTCCGAACGGCTGACTTCTCCGCTTATAAAGGAAAACGGCGAATTCCGGAAAGCCGGCTGGGACGAAGCTCTCTCTCTTGTTGCCGGAAAACTCGGTGAAATAAAGGAAAAGCACGGTCCGGACAGTATAGGAGTACTGACCTCTGCAAGAATAACAAATGAGGAAAATTACATTGTTCAGAAATTCGCAAGGGCGGCGCTTAAAACAAACAACATAGACCATTGCGCCCGTCTCTGACATTCCTCCACAGTGGCCGGTCTGGCCGCGGCATTCGGAAGCGGGGCAATGACAAATACAATCGGGGATGTCGAAGAGGCGAATGTAATTTTACTGACAGGTTCAAACACTACTGAAAACCATCCTGTTTTGTCCGCTTTTGTAAAAAGGGCGGTTAAATTCAAGGGAGCAAAACTCATAGTCGTCGATCCGAGACGAATCAAGATGTCGGGATTTGCCGATATCTGGCTCCGACAGAACCTCGGGACGGATGTGGCCTGGATAAACGGAATGATGCATGTCATCATCAAGGAAGGTCTTTACGATAAGAAATTTGTCGAAAACCGCACAACCGGTTTTGAAGAGTTAAAAAAACTCTCCGAAAAATATACTCCCGAATATGTGGAATCGATAACGGGAATCCCGGCCCAAAGCCTAGCTGATGCGGCAAGGCTGTACGCAGGGGCAAAAGCAGGCGCCATTTTATACTGCATGGGCATTACCCAGCATACCACCGGAACCGATAATGTGAAATCCCTGGCCAATCTTGCCATGTTGTGCGGTAATCTCGGCATCAGGGGAGGCGGAGTAAATCCGCTTCGCGGTCAGAACAATGTTCAGGGCGCCTGCGATATGGGAGGCCTTCCGGATGTTTTTTCCGGCTATCAGAAGGTTGTCGATCCCGGGATAAGGAAAAAGATGGAGGATGCATGGGGTGTTTCAGGCCTTCCGGATAAGCCGGGATTGAAAGTAACCGAGATGATACCGAAAGCGTACGACAAGACTCTGAAGGCTCTCTATATAGTCGGTGAAAATCCGCTGGTTTCCGATCCGGATCTTAATCATGCGGAAAAGAGCATAAAGAACCTTGATTTTCTTGTTGTGCAGGATATTTTTATGACAGAGACTGCGCAGCTCGCTGATGTTGTTCTTCCTTCCGTATGCTTTGCGGAAAAGGACGGAACTTTTTCAAACACGGAACGCAGGGTGCAGCGTGTGAGAAAAGCTGTCGATCCGCCCGGAGAGGCAAGGGATGACTGGCAAATCACGTGTGAAATAGCAACCCGCATGGGATATCCGATGTCATATGAAAGCAGCAGAGCCATAATGGAGGAAATCTCGAGGGTGACTCCTTCCTATGCCGGAATAAATTTTGACAGGATAGACAAGGAAGGGATCCACTGGCCGTGTCCGTCTCCGGATCATCCCGGGACACCGGTTCTTCACACACAGGCGTTCCCGATCGGAAAAGGCGTTTTCCACGCAATTGATTATGTTCCGCCTGCAGAGCAGGTTAATGATGAATATCCGCTTTACCTCACGACGGGGCGGCTTCTTTACCAGTATCATACCGGCACTATGACAATGAAGACGGAAGGGCTCAATGAAAGGGCGCCTGAAAACTTTGTTGAAATTTCACAGGCTGATGCCAGACGATTCGGTCTTGAAGACGGAGCAATTGCAAAAGTAGCCTCAAGGAGAGGCGATATAAACGCAAAAGTAAAAGTCTCGGCGACTGCCGTCAATGGCACTGTTTTTATGCCGTTCCATTTTGCGAAGTCGGCGGCAAACAAGCTGACCAATGCGGCGCTTGATCCGGTGTCGAAGATTCCCGAATATAAGGTCTGCGCCGTCAAGCTGTCAAAAGCGGCATAAATTGGGATAAAGGGATCAAGGATTCAAGGGTTCAAGTGTTACTCTTTCCTTCTTCTTCGCGGGCTCCTTGCCTCAGCCTGTTTGCGGTATTTTTCCCTCATGCCGGGAAGAAAGGCAAATACGTAAAAAGTCGCCAGGGAAAGAAGTCCCAGGATAAAAAAGAGCGCTATTCTCTGATCAATTACATCTTCCGGTTTTACCGGTCCGAAAAGAATAAAACCTCCGACAACTCCGTATATTAAGACAACAAGCACCGGGCCGGCAATGCCGCCTTTTATCTTAAAGCCTCTCTTCCTGTCAGGCTCAGTGCGTCTCAGCCTTATAACACATAGAGCGATCACGATATATATCATGCACTCCGCCGCGGCTATTATCAGGATCATGCAGAGAATATAACGGGTGATAAAGCCGAATGCCGTCACCGCAACACAATACAGGGTCACTATAACCATCGCTACCCAGGGCGTGGCATATGCCGGATGAAGCCTTGCCATGAATTTGGGAAGAGACCAGTCTCGTGCCATTGCGTAGAGAAACCTGGATGAAGTCATAAGCCCGGCATTGATGGAGGTGAGAGATGCAAAGAGGGCCATCAATATCATGAAATAAAGCCCGAAATTCCCAAGGAGCTTTTTTCCGTAAAGTATGTGGGGAATCGGAAGACCTTCGGGCTTTAACACCCATCCGAGTTCTTCCCTGCTTAAAACGGAGGTCATGGCCATTGAAAAGAGGGCGTAAGTAACGGCGAGAAGCCCCAGTGCGAGCATCATTCCCTTAGGAATTATTTTAACGTCCGTCACTTCTTCAGACATCGTGATGACCCATTCGAATGCTATAAAACAGGAGATGCCTATAGCCACGGCCTGGATGAAACCGTCAAAAGTCCCTATTTCAAATGGATTTGAAAACTGAAAATCTATCCGGTAAAAGCCGTAAAGAGATACGGCGATAAGGCCGGTAAACATCACATATGCCATTATATCCTGGGTTGTTCCGGCAAATTTTATGCCTCTTAAATTCAGGTAAAAGAGTATAAGAATAAAAAAAGCCGCAAAAACCAGAGGATTTATGGCCGGAAAACCCTGCGAAATGCCCTGGGAAAGAATATATATTTCAGCCCCGATAATCGATAGCTGCCCTAAAACATAAACCCCTGAAATAATTATCGCAGCCTTTTCGCCGAAGGCTTTTTCTATGAATAGCTTTATGCCCGCCGCCGTCGGATACATCGAATTGAGTTCCGCGAAACATGATCCGGCAAGCACAGCCATGATTCCTGCCGTAAGTATTGCTATCCAGGATGAGTTTCCCGCAAGGTAGCTCGCAAGTTCGATA
>JAUYEO010000277.1 GCA_030689795.1 Desulfobacterales bacterium
TTTTAAGTCACTTCGCTAAATCACAAGAACTCGGGCTAACGCCCTCAAACAGCTTGTGATTTTTAACGCTCAGTTCCTTAAAAATCTATTCCCCAAAAATCTCAAATCCGTTCGCATATGACTTTTTACGAGAGCATCATATATTATTTCAGTATAAAAATATGGCATTGAAAAAATAGTGCAGTGAGCGTATGATAACTTCAGTATTAGAATCCAAATTCAGACCAGGTTAAAAGAGAGAACGTAATGAAAATAAAGATGATTGCCTTCATTGCTGCCGTTTGCCTGGCATCTTCCGCCTGCCCGGGATATGCTGAAGTTTTGGGAAGCGGCCGCTGGACGGAAAGCGACACATATGCCAGGGAGAGCCTGAAGACTATTGTAAAGGCCACAGTCCCGGAAAGGTTTAAAGACAACAAGGACGGAACTGTTACGGATTTATCCACAGGGCTTATGTGGATGAAAGAGGGAAGGGATCTTGAATTAAACCTGAAGGCGGTTACATGGTACGAAGCTGCAAAGAAATGCCGGGAGCTTAATTTCGCCGGGTATACCGGCTGGAGACTTCCGACAATCGGCGAGTGGATTACAATTATAGACCCTAAAAAAGAGTCTCCGGCGCTTGTTGAACCGAACCCTTTTAAAAATATGATCGCGCATTACCCTTACTGGGCGAAGGATGATTTCATATACGGAGCGGATTATACATGCATAAAAAATGTCTGCCCGATTGAATCGAAGACAGTATGGCTTTACTATGGGAATGTAGGCCATCAGAATAAAGGCAGCAATGCGTTCACATTTCCAGTACGTATTGCAAAAAAAGTCGGGATTATAAGAGACAAGTCATTAATTATTGATATGCGGTACAGTCTGGGGAAGTAGTTTATGTAAATAACAGGGATATCCGTGCAGAGCATTATTTGCACTCTGCACGGATTTTTTCATTTATATCAATGTCTATCTTGGTCGGCGCCCGTCGCCACCCGGCCTGCCTCCTCCTCCGGGTCTTCTATCTCCTCCGGGTCGTCTGCCGCCGCCACCCCCCGGTCTTCCTCCGCGACCGCCACGGTCATCTGCGCGGGGGCGCGCCTCGTTGACATTAAGTGCCCGGCCCATGAATTCCTTGCCGTTGAGTTCGGTGATAGCGGTCTGAGCCGCCGCTTTTGCAGGCATTTCTACAAACCCAAAGCCTCTCGGCTGACCGCCGAACTTCTCCTTGATAACATTAGCCGTTGCAACCTCTCCGAAGGCTTCAAAAAGTTTTCTCAAATCTTCATCTGTAGCCTCTCGCGACAAATTTCCTACAAAGATGTTCATTTTGATTTCCTTGTATTTGAACGTTTATGCCAGTTAAACCCGGTGAGTTCGTAAAAAGTCACTCTACCCGCCTGATGCGGAAGCTTTTTACGGAGCCGTCATAAATACTGAAAATAGTTTTAAAAATTAACTCCTTTCATTTATAGTCCTCGGCAGCAGGATTGTCAACATTATATCACGGAACACATTATATCACGGAACGAGTCCATCAATTATGAGTCGGTTTCGGGAGGGGCAGGAATAGGAACCTTGAAAAACTGAACTCCTTCTTCTTTCAGCGTTTTTTCTTCCAAACTGGTGCTGACTCCCCGTATATTTCTGGGTTCAGAAACGCCATAGTGGATTTTCAGGGCTTCGGTCGCAAATTCTGTTCCTACATTATCAAAATTATTTTCAACGAAATCAGCAACTTTTTTTGTTATTTCTGCAAGGGCAATCTCCTTGCCGGAAGGAGTCGTGTCATTGCCTGATGATTTTATGGCAAATGTCGTCGGAACTTTGAAAACAAAAGTATCGTTACATACCGGGCAGGAAATCAGCTTCTTTTTTTTCTGACTTTCAAAAGCCCGGCTGTCTTCAAACCAACCTTCAAAAACATGCCCATTGGCACAGCTTAAATCGAATGCTATCATATATTATATAACCCTGAAAAAATGTTCAATCACCTGATTTGAGTAATATATAAATACATATATAGTTGTTATATTATCATAAAGAATAATTTTTTAAAAGAAATTATTGACAGATTTGTATAAAGGCTAAATAAAGATATTGCTTTATTACCTTTTCGTCAACCTGTGATATTTTTTATGGAGAATATAGACATGAACTCTCTGATAAAATGGTTTATAATAACAGGAAGTGTGGCTGCCTTCTTTGCTTCTGTTGTACAGGCAGAAACAATGTATGTCAGGGATATATTAAAGATAACGATGAGAGCAGGACGGGGGGTTGAATATAAGATTACGGAGGTGCTTGAATCCGGAAAGGAAGTTGAAGTGCTCTCAATAGACGAGGAATGGGCAAATGTGCGCCTTCAGAATGGGAAGGAAGGCTGGGTGTCGGGCAAATACCTTACTTCCGAAAAAACCGACAGCCTGGTTTTGAAGAGAATACAGGAAAAAGAATCTTTGCTTGGTTCCCAGATTGCAGGATTGCGCGCGGAGAATGCAAAGTTAAAGGACGAAGTGAAAGGACTCAGCCTCCAGCTTGCAGAAAGCCGGCAGAATCTTTTTGAAATTAAAAAAACCTATGAAAACTTAAAAAGCAGTTCCGGAGGCTATATTCAGCTCGAATCGGACTATAAAAAGGCTGCCCAGAAGCTTGCGGAACAAAGTAATAAAGCCGAAAGCCTTGAAGACGAGTTGACAAGGCTTTTGCAGCAGCAGAATATCAAATGGTTCTTCAGCGGGGCCGCCGTTCTTTTTGTAGGATTCATAATAGGATACAGCGCGAGGCGCCAAAAACGGAGTTCATTATTATAAAGAGCTAACGGCCCGAGTGGATAGGCTGTAGTCGTTTAGGCTGTAGGTTTTTAGCTAACAGCCTACAGTCTAAACAACCTGAGTAGTTATGAAAGATTGAATCTTGGACATTAAAACAGATTATTTAATAATCGGAAGCGGTGTTGCAGGGCTGACATTTGCGCTTAAAGTTGCAGATCACGGAAGTGTCGCAAT
>JAUYEO010000278.1 GCA_030689795.1 Desulfobacterales bacterium
TTTTAAGTCACTTCGCTAAATCACAAGAACTCGGGCTAACGCCCTCAAACAGCTTGTGATTTTTAACGCTCAGTTCCTTAAAAATCTATTCCCCAAAAATCTCAAATCCGTTCGCATATGACTTTTTACGAGAGCATCATAAAATAGCATAGACTAAGTTCATTAAACCAAACTTGGTGGGGGTATGTTATGCAAACCGTCAACATTCATGAAGCGAAGACGAATCTTTCCCGTCTGGTTGAGGAGGCTGCACAAGGAAATTCCTTTATTATTGCCAAAGCGGGAAAGCCGATGGTCAAGGTTTTGCCCCTATCCGCAGAAGAGCGGAAAGGTGCTGAAAAGCTGGGATTTATGGCGGGTGAGATTTCAACACCGGACAATTTTGATTCTCTTGGGGCTCTGGAAATTATGAGACTTTTTGAGGGCAAATCAGCGTGAAACTGCTGCTCGATACGCACATCCTCCTGTGGGCGGCCGGGCAGCCTGAAAAGCTTTCCAAATCAACCCGCATCCTTTTGACGAAGCCAGAGAATAGTCTTTTTTTCAGTGCGGCAAGCATCTGGGAGATTGTTATCAAGCTGGGAATAGGACGAGAAGATTTCAAGGTTGATCCGTATCGTTTGAGAAAGATGCTCGTTGCGCACGGATACGCAGAACTACCTGTAACTGCCGAACATGCCTTGAAAGTTGATTCGCTGCCGTTACTTCATAAAGACCCTTTTGACCGCCTACTGCTTGCCCATGCCCGTTCAGAAGGGATGCAGTTACTCACCGGTGACGCTTCCGTTTCCCAATACAAGGAATCGGTGTTGGCCGTCTGAGTCATGATTTGTAACGAGCCGGCTAAAGATAAGACTATAAAAAGATATACAAAGAAAGGATGAATTATACAATGAGTTACGATTTCAATGCAGATGAGATGTTTGAGATAGCGGAACAGCTTGAAAGAAATGGAGCGAAATTTTACAGGAATGCAGCAGGTGGAATTTCAGATCCTGCCGGCAAGGCTTTACTGATCAAGCTTGCCGGGATGGAAGACGAACACGAAAAGACTTTTCATTCATTAAGAGCAACCCTTACAGAGAAAGAAAAAACATCCACGGTCTTCGATCCTCAGAATGAGGCCGCTCTTTATCTTCGCGCCCTTGCCGACACCCGCGTCTTTTTTGAAAAAAAGGCGCCCGATGCATCCATGAGAGAGATCCTGAAATCGGCAATAGAGGCTGAAAAGGATTCGATTGTTTTTTACCTCGGCATGAGAGATGCCGTTCCTGAGAAATTCGGCAGGGACAAGATCGAAGCGATCATAAAAGAAGAGATGGGGCATATCAGGCTTTTAAGCTCGGAGCTTGCCGGTCTGAAAAAGTAGTACCGTGTTCTGCGAGATGCACAAGCCCTGAGCGGTCAAGCAACCGGATATTTCGCCCCTCGACTTCAATAAGTTTCATGTCCGTCATCTTTGAGAATATCCGGGACAGGGTCTCAGGAATTGTTCCGAGGAGACTTGCAAGCTGGTTTTTTGAAATGCCTAACCTGATGGAATCCTCTTTACCCTGTTCTTCGGCAAGAAATATCAGATATGATGCAAGCCTGCCCGGAACCTCTTTTAAGGAAAGATTCTCTATCTGGACTGTAAATTGCCTTAACCTCATTGAAAGCATGGCAAGCATATTAAGGGCGAGGGAAGGATTTTTCGTGATAAGGTCAACAAAATCAGCCCTTGGGAAAAACAGAAGCCGGCTCTTTGCAATAGCTTCAGCATTGGCCGGAAAAGGCTGACCTGTAAAGACCGGAACTTCGCCGAAAGGCTCACCGATGCCGAATATATGAAGGATCTGTTCCTTTCCTTCTGAAGAGACCTTGTAGATTTTAACAAGACCTTCAGCAATCACATAAAATCCGTCGCCAGGTTCACCCTCGGAAAAAATGGTTTCTCCCTTGCTGTAATGCCTGCTTACCGCAATCTTTTTTATTTCATTAAGCTGCTCATCCGGAAGACCTTCAAAAAGCGGAACAGCGGAAATTATTTCAGAAATACTTTTCATTTTTTCCTCTTTTTTTAAAGATATTGCCCTTTTCTTGACATAAGTCAAGGCAAAGAGATTTTAAACAGTATATTTTCATCGTAAAAATCGGTAACTATTCAGCCACAGATTCACACAGATGAACGCGGATAGATTTAAATACAAAGAAATATCAGTGGTGATCAGCGTAGATCGGTGGCTGAGTGTTTATAAAAAAACAAAAAAAAGGAGAATAAATCATGTTTTGTTACCAGTGCGAACAGACGTCAAAAGGGGAAGGATGTTCCAAGATAGGTGTATGCGGAAAAAGTCCGGAAGTTGCCGCGTTGCAGGATCTTCTGATATATGCCGTCAGAGGCCTGTCTCTGTATGCTCTTGAGGGATACAAGGCGGGCATTACCGACAAAGAGATCGACAAGTTTACCTGTGAGGCGGTTTTTTCCACTTTGACGAATGTGGATTTTGACCCGGCACGGTTCCAGAAACTTATCGACCGGTGTGTAATTTATCGTGATTCGCTGAAAGAAAAGCTTTCAAAAGCCGGAATCAAAACAGGCTTTACCGAAGACCCGGCTCTCTTTGTGCCTGAAAAGACGATCGAAGGCCTTGTTGCCCAGGGAGA
>JAUYEO010000279.1 GCA_030689795.1 Desulfobacterales bacterium
TTTCTTGCATCAAAAAGAAGATGATCGAAAATCATGGCGATATAGCTTCTGCCGCCGCCTGTAAGAAGATGAAAAGCAATGTGCTCTCTTTTGTTTTTAAAAAGAGTATTTATTCCTTTTTCAAGATATTTGATAATAACATCAAAAGATTCATCTCCCTTTAACGTCATGGCATCAAGAGAGATTTCAGATTTTTCAACCGGGGGTATTTTCCAGTAAGGAGCAAGGTTTATGTCTCTTGAGAAGTAGCCGTTAACTATGGGGTGCTTTTTTATAAAAATCTTCAGGGCATTACCGATCTCAAATGCGTTTATATCGCCTGCAACCTCTATGACCACCTGGGACATGAATCCGACACCGGTCTCCTTCATGGTCATGTAATTTAAGACATGAACAAGCCAGTCAATCCCGGTTAAATATCGTTTGTTTCTGGAATACGGCAAAGCTATCATCGACTCAATTCCATAGCCTTGATTTTTGATGAAAGGGATCTTATCGTTCTGAAATCATTTCTGGTGAGCCCCGACTCCATCAGCTTGATTTTAAATTTTTTTTCTATTACTATAAGAAGCTCGACAAAACCGAGGGAATCCACTCCCATCTCATGAAGCGGAATTTCCGGTTCGATCAAGCCCGGATCTTTCGACAATATTGCGGCAACTTCCCGAATAAGCGATTCTTCAATAACTTTATAACTTTCTTTATCCATATTATTCCTTAGTTTTATTCTCCGATTTTATGCCGCCTTCCGAATCGACGCTTGACTTGGAAAACGTGAGAACCGGAGCCGGTTCAATCTTTTCTATTTTAAAAACCTTGTCATCTTTGAAATATACATTTACCCTGTGCAGGCGCGCGTACCAGAAATACCAGATATCGCTCGTCAAAAGGGGTGTCTTGTGAGTGGGAGGATATCCGTATGCCGCGAGAACCGCTTTTCTGCTCATTCCAAGAGTTATAATGCCTTTTTTTATGTTTTCGCGGTCTGCTTCGGTTGCCTGATAGTAATCGCCGACTCCGGCCTGAACGGCCTCAACGGAAAAATACCGGTTAAATAATTCATCGGTGCTTATTGTGCTTGTCTTGTTGTCGTTTATGATCGTAAACATCTGCGCGCTTCCGTCAGGCGTAAACTGAATCTTTTCGCCTTTAATAGAATGAATTTTAACTTTTGTTCCGATCGGCAGAATGGCTCCCCTGTGGTAATTAGTGGATAAAATGTTGTTCGGATGCTCATACCAGACATTTGCCCTTGTATAGTATGTTTTACCGGAGAGGTTGTCCGCGTAAAGAGGAGAAAAAGTTAAGGTCAAAACTACCAGAAGAAGAAATCCTGTCAAGTTTTTGCCGTTTAATTTCATAGCTGTCTCCTTATTTTATAATTTTAATAACCGCGGTCTTTTCAGACCGGCAGATTCTGACACAGTTTATTTTATTTATACCGGCTGAAAAATCGGATCCGCATACTTTTATTCCCGATGGATTATCCGGAACAGGGCAGTTGTATGCAACCTGATTTTTCAACATCAGGGAAGCGGCGGCAAAGTTGAATGCGCTTCCGATCAGCATGCTTCCGAAGAGAGGCGAATATCCTGCCACAGTTGAATCTGCCGTTTCCCTGTAAAGAGTTTCATCTCCAGTCATTCCGTCCGAATCAATTACGGTAATATCCGGTTTACCGTTTGTTTTGCCGGAAAAAGATATTCCGGTCACTTCACCATAATTATTTTCACATTTTTCTTTTGATAACATGAAAAATGCTCCTCCTTCGCCGGGAACGGAAAGAGGTGAAGACGAAAATATGAAAGGCCTTATTTTTCCATCTCCAGCGGTTTTCAGCTTCATTTTACAGGCATACTCCATAACAGCATTCAATTCATCGACGCATCCGCACAGGACATGTTCGCAACGCCCTTCATTCAACCATATATCGGCCAGAGCAAGAGCATTCTGAAACGGAAACGAAAATTGTGCAAGTGTTACAGTCGGTCCCCGGCTGCCTAACACGGACGACACATATGAGGCGGCAGCATTGTGAACCGAATTCGAAAATTTAGTCGGAGATGCATTCGCGTATCCGTAATCGAGCATATCGTCTATAAAACTGAAAGTTGTCGAATGCGGGCCGAAAGCCGTAGAAAGAATGATTCCAAGCCTTTCATTGTTTTCCGTAATTATGCCGCTGTTCACGTATGCATCGAAAGCCGAAAAGAGAGCCATTCTTGTGAATTTATCGGCGCGTCTTATTTTTTTTGTCAAAGAGGCGTCCGTCAGTGTCTCCTGGCTCACGCGGTATGCCGGAATCAGGCCTGTCCACGAAGGCTCTCTCCATCCCTCTTTCAGGGCTTTTTCAAAAGAATCAACTCCCCGGCCGCGCGTAAAAACAATTCCAATTCCCGATATAAACATATAAAAACCTGAAAAAAATAATGGACTCGTAAAAAGTCTTATGCTCTTTCGATAACTATTGCTGAGTTGTTCCCTCCGAAGGCAAGGGAGGTCGACAACGCAAAGGAGCCTTTTACGTCGGTGTTCTCCGTAACGGGGCTTATGGGAATCTCATCATCTTTACATGCAAATCCGGCGCTTGCAGGTATCCATCCCTCTTTGAGCGCCGCAGCCGTATACGCAGCCTCTATCCCGCCCGCTGCTCCCAGAGTATGCCCCGTATATCCCTTTGTTGAAAAGAACCTGATATTTTCTCCGAAAACCCTGTATAAAACAGAGCCTTCGGCCTTGTCGTTGTCTATGGTCCCGGTTCCATGGGCATTTATGAAACAGACATCTTCCGGAGATATGCCCGAATCCGACAATGCGCTCCGGACAGCCGACTCAAGACCTTTACCATCCGGCCTTGGAGCAGTCAGATGGTATGCATCGGCGGCTGAACCGTATCCCGACAGGTATAAAAGAGGTTTTTTCCCTCTTCCAATATAAAAATCCTCCCTTTCAAGAACAAGTATTCCGGCTCCTTCACCCAGGTTGAGCCCCGTCCTGTTTCTGTCGAACGGAGCACAGAGAGAGTTGCTCAGAATCCCGAGAGAGCCGAATCCGCAAAAGGGAACCCTGTTGAGTTCATCCGCTCCTCCGGCAATCGCAATGTCACATATGCCGCTTTTAAGAAAAGAAACGGCAATTCCGACTGCGTCGGTTCCGGAGGAGCATGCATTGACGACGGTAACGGCCGGCCCCGAGGCTTTTACCAAATGCGAGACCGCTTCCGCGAGATTTCCTTTTAAGTAACGGTCAACCGGCTTTAAATCCGCACTGCCCGATTTCCGGAAAGAATCGTAAAATTCGATGTCATTAAGCTGGCTTGCAACCGTTGTGCCGAGGTATACGCCTGCTTTGAATCCCGAAAGCAGTGTCTGAAGCCCGGCATCGTTTAAGGCTTCTTCCACTGCGGCAAGAGCAAGCGACAATGTGCGCATTCCAGCGTTTTTCCATTTTTCAGGCAGGGATTTTACTTCGAATACGGGATAAGAGAGGCCGCTTGAAAATATGGAAACCGGGCCGGCATTCCGCTTTCCATTTTTCAGAGAATCAAGATTTTCAGCGAGGTTGATCCCTGCAGCCGAAACAGCCCCTATTCCCGATATTACTATCTTCATAATTGATGCAGTATATTTATATAAGAATACAGTAGTCAGAATTCAGAAGCCAGAATAAAAACGTTAACTTACCCATCCTGACTCCTATTCTCATAGTTCGTTGTGATCCAGCGGGTCATGGACGTTAGTTTAAGATAAAGCCCGTTTATTTTTTCATGTTTCCGTGCACATATTTTGCAAGGGTGTCTATGGAATAGAATATCTCTCTTCCCTGTTTCATATCTTTTACTTCAAGGCCGAAATTTCTCTGGAGCAGCACCACTATTTCCACCGCATCGAGCGAATCAAGCCCGAGCCCGTCTCCAAAGAGGATCTCATCGTCTTTGATATCTTCAGGCTGAATATCTTCCAGTGATAAATTTTCGACCAGCAGCTCTTTCAGCAACTTCCGGATACCGGCCAGGTTCATCTCCTTACTATCTTCCATCAACCCATCTCCTTAACAAATTAAATTAGGACGCGGATTTTCGCCGATAAACGCAGATAGATAGACTGTTAGGCTGTAGGCTAATCCGCCAAACAGTGTGGCGGACAGTCTAACAGTCTTCAGTCTAAACTTCTGCGTTCATCTGCGTCCCAAATGCAAATTCTTATACTATCAAGTTACAACTATAAGCGTTAAAATTGACGGACTCATAAAAAAGTCCATCAAAATTGATGCTCTCGTAAAAAGTCATATGCGAACGGATTTGAGATTTTTGGGGAATAGATTTTTAAGGAACTGAGCGTTAAAAATCACAAGCTGTTTGAGGGCGTTAGCCCGAGTTCTTGTGATTTAGCGAAGTGACTTAAAA
>JAUYEO010000281.1 GCA_030689795.1 Desulfobacterales bacterium
TTTTAAGGAACTGAGCGTTAAAAATCACAAGCTGTTTGAGGGCGTTAGCCCGAGTTCTTGTGATTTAGCGAAGTGACTTAAAAATCCCCAAAAAGCTCATTAAGTGAGCATATTTCGACTTTTTACGAGTTCATCAAAAAGGATGAGTTCCGAAAAATATATTTCCCAAAACGCTCAAAGTCGTTCGCATATGACTTTTTACTAAGCCGCCAAAATTAATCTTGATTTAGAATCATAATCATGATGTATCGGTATAATAAAATATTCATAAATTATATGTAGTTGAAAAAGAATCATAAAAATTATATCATTAGTGAAGGGCATGTCTTTGTAAATGACGGCTCCAAGGAGGTTGAAATGAAGGTAGAAGTTATAAAGGCAGACAGATTAAAGCCGCTTCCGGACAGTTCTTCCCTCGGCTTTGGAACAATATTTACCGATCACATGTTTAACATGGATTATAGCCCTGAAAAGGGATGGCATAATCCCAGGATAGAGCCTTATGCGCCCATTATGATGGATCCGGCAACCATGGTACTGCATTATGGTCAGGCTGTATTTGAGGGATTGAAAGCATATCGAACAAAAAAGGGCTCTATACAGCTTTTTCGGCCGGGAGAAAACTTTAAGCGCCTCAATCGCTCCTGCCGGCTTCTTTGCATACCCGAACTTGATGAATATTTTCTTCTGGATGCACTTAAACAATTAATAGCCGTTGAAAAAAATTGGGTACCGGCTGCTCCTGAAACTTCTCTGTACATAAGACCGACAATTATTGCCATGGACCCTTTCCTGGGAGTGCGGGCATCCAATACATACCGTTTTTATATCATTCTTTCTCCTGTTGGGGCTTATTATGCGGCAGGTTTTAATCCTGTTAAAATCCTGGTGACAAAAGAGCATGTCCGCGCTGTCCGCGGCGGTGTGGGTGAAGCCAAAACACCCGGAAATTACGCTGCAAGTCTTTATGCAGGAACCAGCGCCCATAAACTTGGCTATACCCAGGTTCTATGGCTTGATGGAATTGAGCAAAAGTATATCGAAGAAGTCGGGGCCATGAATATTTTTTTTGTGATTGACGACGAAATTATAACTCCTGTTTTAAACGGAAGCATACTTCACGGTATCACAAGGGATTCTGTAATAGCTCTTGCAAGAGAGTGGAAGTATAAAATGTCGGAACGCAGAATCAGCATTGATGAAGTCATGGATGCCCATAAATCGGGAAAACTTAAAGAGATTTTCGGCTCGGGAACAGCCGCGGTAATTTCACCTGTCGGGGAACTCAAGTATGGAGACAAGGTTATTGCTGTTTCGGATGGGAAAGTGGGTCCGATGGCCGGTAAATTTTTTAAAGCGTTAACAGATATTCAATATGGAAGAGAAAAAGATACTATGGGGTGGATCGAGGAGGTTAATATATAGGTTCCAGTTGCTTATAATTCAGGAGAAAAAACATTGAAAAACCCTGATGCCTTAAAACATGTTCCGGCCATTATTGCCAAGATGGAACGTGAGAATCTTCCCACGGTAGTTATTGATAGTTTCATACATTATTACAATAAAGTTATCAGCGGCGAAACAGGCATTATATACGACAATGAGATAGAATGCGTCAGGGCAAATGAAATCGATGATATAAACGACCTGTCTGAGTATTATGATGCAGGGAAAAAGGTAATAAATAATTCCATCAGAATAGTATTAAATGGCGGCCTTGGCACAAGCATGGGATTAAAAAAGGCCAAATCGCTTATTGAAGTCAGAAACGGGAAATCGTTCCTTGAAATAATTGTGAGACAGGCTGAAAGAAGCAATGTCAGGCTTGCTTTAATGAACAGCTTTAAGACGCATGACGACACTGCCGAAGCTCTCCGGAAAATGAAGTTACCGGTATTCCCTGTTTTATTTCTTCAGCATAAATATCCCAAAATTCTGAGGGAGGGATTTGGCCCGGCAGTCTGGCCGGAAAACAATGAACTGGAATGGAATCCGCCGGGACATGGAGAAATATATACAGCGCTTCATACATCGGGAATGCTTGATAAGCTCCTTGCGGAAGGGATAACCTATGCTTTCATATCAAACGCGGATAATCTGGGCGCTACCCTGGATGAGTCTGTTCTGGGCTATTTTGCTGAAATAGGATTTCCTTTTTTAATGGAGGTTGCCGAAAGAACCCCGTCTGATTTAAAGGGCGGACATATAGCAAGACACAACAACGGACGTCTTCTTTTACGCGAGGCGGCCCAATGCCCTGTTAATGAACTTGATGCCTTCAGGGATACAAGTTGTTACAGGTTTTTCAATACAAACAACATCTGGATAAATCTCGGCTATTTAAAGGATCTTGTTAAAAAACACGGATCCGTTCATCTGCCTTTGATTTTGAATCCGAAGACATTGGATCCAAGAGATGAAGTAAGCCCCAGAGTATATCATATAGAAACAGCGATGGGAGCCGCTATTTTTCTTTTTGACGGAGCAACCGCAGTAAGGGTTCCGAGAACCAGGTTTTTTCCGGTGAAAAAATGCAGCGACCTGCTTGCAGTCCGTTCGGATTGCTATCTGGTTAAAGATGAAAAACTGGTTCTTAATCCCGAAAGAAAGTATCAGGCGGCGATACGCATAAACCTCGATAACAGGTTTTACAGCAGGATAGATCAGTTTAATGATAGATTCAGGGAAGGCATTCCTTCTTTGGTCAAGTGTGAATCTTTGACAATATACGGAGATGTTTTTTTTGAAAAAAATGTCAGAATTGAAGGAAACATTGTCATTGCAAACAGAGGGAATTCCAAGGCAATCATAAAAAAGGATTCTGTTATAGACGGTGATATAACTTTTTAGACATACACGGCAATTTATTTATTTTTCACAATGTAATCCACTGTAACCACATCGCTTGAACCGGGTGCGGTTTTGATTGAAGGGCTCAGGGCAAGTTTTACAGTTATTGTGTCGGAAGAGTAGATCTTGTCGAGATAAATTTTTTCCGTATAAATGGTTGAAATTCTATCTAAAATACGACTTCCTCCGATCAGCGCAATTCTGGTGGGATTTATTTTCACTTTTTCAAGCGTTAATTGTTTGGGCAGTTTACCTGCCCAGTCAATCTGAATAGGCACTTCTTTAACGACAGGGATTCCAAGGGTAACATCAACAACCGGAGGAGTTACTCTTTTCAGCAATATTCCCGGAGGAAGAGAGACATTTTCGTCTGTTATCACAAAACTGTTTTTCCCAACAGTTGCCTTGCCAAGATCTATTTTGACTTTTACCTGTTCCGGCCGCATCGATTTAATTAGTGAACCCGATCCGCTCAGATTAAGAGTGACCGAGTTAACAGACGTGTCAATTATTTCCACTTCAGAATTTCGGTTCATGTATTCAACAGGCGTTTCGAAATTGATCAGAGTCTCCAGTCCTCTTGAAAAGCTGAACCAGACTCCGACAATAAACAAAAAGGAAATAAGAGCTGCAGAGAATATTCTGAACCTTTCTTTACGCTGATCGTGCTGGAGCTTTGGCCTCTCACCCAGATGCTCCTGCAATTGCCGCTCGAGGTCCTCTTTGCTGTTTACGGAATATAATTTGGACTTTTTGGCTACAGAAACGGCCCCTCTTTCTTCAGATACAACAACCACCATGGCGTCGGTAGCCTCAGATAATCCAAGTGCGGCCCGGTGACGGGTTCCATAGTATGAAGGAAGATCGTTTTTGTGAGAAAGAGGAAGAATACATGCAACTTCCGTTATTCTGTCTTTGTGTATTATAGCTGCGCCATCGTGTACGGGGTTATCATGCCAGAAAATACTCATTATCATTTCTTTGGACACAACACCACGCCAGGGTATACCGCTTTGAACGACCTCTTCAATATCTTCATTTGCCGGAAACACAATAAGAGCTCCTGTGTGTTTCCTGGCAAGTTCGAAAACGCTTTCGGCAATTATTTCGACAGGAGAAGTAATGACTTTTTGGGAGAATCCCCACAGAATTGTTTTAAAGTTTTTTGCCTGCAAAACACTGCGTATTTCATTTCTAAAGACAACAATAATTATTAATGCTGCAACAGCCGTAATACCCTGAATTGCCCAGCTCGTTATGATAAGCCCTAAAGAAAAAGCCAGTCTTTGGAAAAACCAGAGAAATGCAATTCCTATCAGTACCCGGAAAGCATTTGTTCCGCGGAAGATTATATAGAACCTGAACAAGATATAGCTGTTGAGTGAAATATCGACTATATCCTGCCATCTGATGCTTGAAAAAAAAGAGAGAAAATTATTCATGTTTTAACCGGATAAAATTTACGTACGTGAAAATTCATATTGCCAAAATATATGGTATTGCGAATTTTTCAAGTAAAAAATTAATAATTCATCTGTCTTTTAAAATATATATCACAGAGCTGTGATTATTATAGACTTTCCAATAACGTAAACATATGGCTTGACAAATAAATTAATAAACATTAAATATTACTATGTTTTAATGTTGACAGACTCGTAAAAATGAGTGTTTGCAAAGTTCAGATATTCCAATCCGCCGTTCCTACAGATTTTATGATTATGCACTCCGGTATGTCTGAACCGAAACAGATAGCGAATTAAAAACAGACTCCATTCCCTACGGGCGAAGATTTCCCGCTGTGTGCGGCAGGGGAATTTTCAATCATTTGGCCGAGGTTTTTGCTGAACGGAAATCGTATATTTAACAAAATATTAATGATGCAGAATCCAGCGTTATTGCAGGGGGGCATATGAAGAAAAAAGGAAAAGCAACAGCAGGACAAAGGAGAATAACGTTTACAATAGAAGCTCCAGGAGCCAATCATGTATCGTTAATGGGAGACTTTAATGAATGGGATGAGAAAGTACATCCCATGAGAAAGTATGAAAATGATATTTGGAAAAAAACTGTTTTCCTTGATCCCGGAAGATACGAATACAAATTCCTGGTTGATGGACAATGGCATAAAGACCCGAACAATGATCGGCTTTGTCCCAACCGCTTCGGAACCTTCAACAACTTCCTGATCGTGTCATAACAGATGGCAGGGAATGTATTAGAACCCATAAAATGGCTTGGACATGCCGGTTTTTCAGTAACTGCAGGCGCAAAAGTTATTTTTATTGATCCTTATGAAATTGGCGATTGCGGAAAGGCCGATATAATTCTTATTACCCATTCTCATTATGATCACTGCTCGGTTCCGGATATCAATAAAATCAAGACTCCTTCAACCGTATTTGTTACGGAAAAAGAGTCTGCCGCTATCCTTTCAGGAGATGTGCGCATCGTTAAGCCGGGTGATAAAATCTCCGTATCCGGTATAGAGATTGAAGCTGTTCCGGCATACAATATCAACAAGAATTTTCATCCCAAACAAAATAACTGGTTAGGCTTTATTTTAACTATCGGGAATAATAAAATCTATCATGCAGGAGATACCGACCTGATACCTGAAATGGATTCTTTTACTGCCGATATTGCTTTGCTGCCGGTTTCGGGTACCTACGTGATGACTGCCGATGAAGCTGTTGAAGCTGCAAAACGGATCAGGCCGAAAATTGCTGTGCCGATGCATTATGACGCAATAGTGGGATCGAAAAACGACGCAATGAAATTTAAAAATTCTCTTGAAGGATTCTGTGAAGTGGCTATTATGGAGAAATGATTCCTCCGATTGAAAACCGGATATTTGAACCGAAACAACGAGCGAAATAAAAACAGATAAAAAGTCCTTACGGTCGAAGATTCCCTGTAGCTTGCTGCGGGGATCTTCAAAAGGTTGGAAATAGTGACTGAAGATTTGCATAACGTTTGTGATAAGAAACTTGTTGTTGGAATAGGCTCGGCGCTGGTTGATATTCTGGCACTTGAAGATGAAGAGTTTATAAACAGATCCGGGGCCGCAAAAGGCGGAATGATTCTTGTTTCCAATGATATTATTGAAAGTACGTTATCTAAGACTACAAAAAAACCCAGCATTGTTCCGGGTGGTTCGGCATGCAATACAATTGTTGGAATAGGGCGTTTGGGCGGGGCTGCCCGCTTTGTAGGGAAACTGGGAGAAGATGCGCTGGGGAAATTTTTTGAAAAAGACCTTGAAAAAAACAATGTTGAACCGTTTCTTTTCACCTCTTCTTCTCCTACCGGAAGAGTTCTTTCAATAATAACTCCTGATGCGCAACGGTCGATGTTTACATGCCTTGGGGCAGCGGCAGAAACAAAACCTGAAGAAATTACGGAAAATTGTTTTAAAGGCGCTGTTGTTGTGCATATTGAGGGTTATCTGTTGTTTAACAGGGAATTAATACAGGCTGCTCTTATTTCTGCAAAAGCAGCCGGAGCGCTTGTTTCTCTCGATCTTGCCAGTTTTACGGTTGTTGAGGAATCGAAAGAATTTCTCGGGAAACTTGTTGATGATTATGTAGATATACTGATTGCCAATGAAGATGAGGCTTTTGCATTTACCGGGCATAAGGATGAATTGCAGGCGCTGGCGGCTCTTTCAAAACGGGCTGATATAGCTGTGTTAAAGCTCGGCAAAAAGGGAAGCTATATATCCCGGAGAGGGGAAATAATCAAAGTCGCGCCAAAGGGAAATGGCTTTGCGGTGGACACCACAGGAGCAGGAGATCTCTGGGCGGCCGGTTTTTTATTTGGATTTGTTAATGGCTACCCTCTTGAGAAATGCGGTGAACTCGGTTCCGCATGCGGTTATGAGGTTTGTCAGGTTGTGGGCGCTAATATTCCGGAAGCCGGATGGGAAAGAATAAAGGAAATAATTAAGGAATAAATAGATATACGGAGAAATAATGGCAAAAAAGAAATTGACAAGAAAAGAACTCTTGAATGAACCTGATGAATTTATATCTTTTTCGTCCAAGCTGTTAGGTTTTATAGCAACGTATAAGATTCAGATATTATATTTTGTCTGCGCCTTGGTGCTGATTGGAATTGTTTTATCAGGATACGGGTATTTTTCCCGCAAATCCGAGAGAGAAGCTTTTGCCATGCTTCAAAAGGTAATGAATGATTATGAACTTTCTCTCAAAAAAGATGGTCCTGAAAAAGCGATGAATGAAGTTAAAAATGATTTTATGAACATAACGAATAAATATTCAGGCAATCACGGCGGAAAAATGGCCGGGCTTGAATTAGCCAATATTTATTATAATGCAGGTGATATGGATTTGTCCATAGAGCAATACTTTAAAGCGCTTAAAGCTTTTAACGATAACAGGGTTGTTAAATGCCAGATATTAAGCAGTCTTGGATATGCTTATGAAGCAAAGAATGATTTAAAATCTGCTGTAAATCATTTTGAAACGATTGTTTCAGAACCTAATAATTTTCTGAAAGATGAAGCTTTATTTAATCTCGGAAGGCTTTTTGCGGCAATGGGGGATGAAAAAAAGAGCAAAGCCGCTTATCAGAAGATTGTTTCTGATTTTAAAGAGTCATTTTATCTTGAAATTGCAAAAGAGCGCGTATCTTGATTCCTCCAAAATATTAACGGCCTGCCGAAACAATTTCCGACTGGCCGTTAAGGAGGAAAGATGAAAAACTTACCAGGTTTGAATATATGTACCTGCAAACACCTTGCCAAAACACCGCATTAATATCATCCGGGCAGCCAGATTATTTGATTTATTTTTAAATTAAAGTGGTTACAAGTTGCAAATAATTAATTTTTTCCCCTGATACTTCATCATCGTTTATTATTTTTCTCCCATTCAGTTCAATAATTTGAACCCCAGATAGCCAGCCATGAATATAACAGCCTGAATATTATAATAATTATCAGTGTTCAATAATTTGAACCTGCCGCTGGCGCATGGTTGTCTTCTATAATACACTGATATATCTGTGTATTTCATAATGGGTAGTGTTTAGAATTTTGAACCCGAATCAAGATTAAACTTTTTAAGTTTCTGGCTTAGCCCGCTTTTCCCGATACCAAGCAATGCAGCGGCATTTGATTGAACATTATTTGCCAGTTTCATAGCTCTTTTTATCATTGATTGTTCAACCAGATCGAGAGTTTCATATAATGTTGCGTTAGCCGGAATTCCTTCAAAATGGAGCGTATTGTAAACATTATCCTTAAATTCTCTTGGAAGATCTGAGACTCTTATTATATCCCCTGGACATAAGATCATAGCCCTCTCAATGGAATTTTCAAGTTCACGGACATTTCCCGGCCAGGTATAGTCATATAGAAGCCGTTCAACTTCTGCCTCAAGACCCGCTACAGAAGGTCCTGCTTTTCTTTCTGCAGCGTATTTTTTTATGAAGTGATCAACGAGGAGCCGTATATCTTCCAATCTCTCTCTTAAAGGCGGAATTACGATATTAAGAACGTTCAGACGATAAAAAAGATCTTCTCTGAAACGCCCCTGTTTTACCTCTTCTTTTAAATGCCTGTTTGTTGCCGCTACGATGCGGATGTCTACCGATATTGGTTTAATCCCGCCGACTCTTTCAAAAGTCTTTTCCTGTAGTACCCGAAGCAGCTTTACCTGCAGATTTTGTGACAGTTCGGATATTTCATCCAAAAAAAGTGTGCCGCAGTCAGCCCGTTCGAATCTGCCTTTTTTCATTGCAACGGCTCCGGTAAAGGCCCCTTTTTCGTGGCCGAACAGCTCGCTTTCAAGGAGATTTTCGGAAAGAGCCGAGCAGTTTACAGGTATAAACGGTTTATCACGCCTGGGACTGTTAAAATGGATTGATTTTGCGACAAGTTCCTTTCCTGTGCCGCTTTCTCCTTCTATCAGGACAGTAGCAGATGACGGCGAAACCTTTCGAATGGTTTCGAAAACATTTTTCATGGCTTTACTTTTGCCGATAATGTTCCCGAAATTATATTGTGATTCCACAACATCACGAAGCCGCCTGTTTTCTTTGATTACGCTGTACATTGCTGCAGCTTTTTTTACATAAATTACAAGCCGCTCGTTGTCGAAGGGTTTCAGAATATAATTATAAGCTCCTTTCTGCATGGCTTCCACTGCTTTTTCGACCGTTCCATGGGCAGTCATCATGATAACAGGAAGGTCGGGATCCGTCAGTTTTATTCTTTCCAGAAGCTCAATGCCGTCAATAAGAGGCATTTTCATGTCGGTAAGCACAAGATCGATATCCGAATTCTTAATTATTTCAAGGGCGGCAAGGCCGTTGTTTGCAGTCAGAGTTTCATATCCTTCTTCTTCAAGAACTGCGCTTAAAATCGGAGGATAGTTTTTCTCATCATCGACAATCAAAATTGTTTCCATAATTATTTCCTCTGTCCGGCAGGTATTGTTACGGAGACCCAGGTGCCATGCGTTTGCCTGTTTACGATTTGAATCGTGCCGTTATGGGCTTGAATGATATTTTTTACTATTCCAAGACCGAGGCCTGTTCCCTTATCCTTGGTGGAGAAAAAAGGATCCCAAACCTTTTTTAATATTTCTTCAGGAATGCCGGGACCTTCATCTTCAAAAACAATATTTACCCCGTCAATATCGGAAGTTATCCCGATAAATATTTTACCGCCCCCGGGCATTGATTGCATGCCGTTTATAAGAATATTCAAAAAAGCCTGGTACAGCATGTTGGAATCGGCCTGTACTTCCGGAAGTAAGGATGCTTTTTGCTTTTCTACAACACAGCCTTTTTCTTCTAACTGCGGAGCAAGAAATGTAAGGTTTTTTTCAAGTATATCTTCAATTCGGCATGATGTTAAGTTCGGTTGCCGGGGTTTTGCAAAATCAAGGAAATCGGTTATGATGTTATCAAGACGGACGGCTTCCTCGACTATTATGTCCGGTATCGAGCTGAAAGAATCAAGAGCTGCCATTTTTTTCTTTAACAGCTCACCCGAACTTCTTATAATTCCCAGAGGATTTCGGATTTCATGTGAAATACCGGCAACCATTTCTCCTATGGACGACAAATGTTCCGCGCGTCTCAGTTGTTCTTCAAGTTTGAGACGTTCTACAGCACGCTTGTCAATTATGGCTTCCCCTTTTCTGACTACAATAATAAGAACAATAAAAAGAGAGCACATAACAATCGTGATTGTTGCAATAATAAGAAGCTGAAATCTGAAAATCGTTTTAAAATCTTCGGACAAATCCTGAACTATTTCAATAACACCTATAATTTTAGATGGGCTTTCTGAGTCGGGGCGTACCCTTTCAAATCGAAGGGGTGCTGTTGAAATCATTTTGTTTTCAGACGGAAAACCGAGAAGAGTCTCAATAAAATTTCCTTTTTGAATCAATTTCGTCGAAGACTTACCGGTAATTGCGTTCAAATATTCCGGGCCGCCAATATTTTCTTTTCCAACCATGTTATTGTCAAAACTATACGATACAATGTTTTTCTTAACATCATATATGGTTACCATATCAACTTTATAGCCGTGAAGAGCGCTGCGAATGACCTTATCGAGCATATCGGCCTGGACTTTATCTCTGAGCCGGATTTTTTTATATTTCAGAGCAGCCGGGACGAAAAATTGCCAGAAAATCTGGTGATTCAGATTTTCAGTAACAAAAAGAGCATACTCTTCACTGGTTTTTTGCTGAGTGGTTCTGATCCAGTTGGTGTTTAGAACGGATAACACTATTGTGCTGATGAAAATAACGACAAGACTTGAAAAAGTGAAATATTTTACAAGTCTGAACGGTTTTACTTTTTCCTCAGTTGTTTTCATAGTTAAGATAAAATATGTGTAATTGGTATCTATTTGCTAAATTATAAGTTTCTCAGAACACAGGGGAGTATTCCTCCGTGAATAAAGTAGTTTAATTCCGCCTGAGAATCAATTCTTGAGATAACATTAAACCGGGTTTCACGCCCATCTCTATGCAACGCTGACACCGAAAGCTTTTTTTGCGGGAAGAAATTTTTTTCAATGCCCACAATATCATAGATTTCAGTTCCGTCCAATTTTAAAGTTTCATGGCTGGTCTCTTTTTCGAACTGAAGAGGCAGAATACCCATACATACAAGGTTGCTGCGGTGGATTCTTTCAAAACTTTCGGCAATTACAGCTTTAACTCCGAGAAGGGCGGTTCCCTTGGCGGCCCAGTCGCGCGAACTTCCGGTTCCGTACTCGCGGCCCGCAATAACAATAAGAGGTACCCCGGCCTTTTTATAATTCATAGAAGCGTCATATATGGACATGACGTTCCCTTCCGGGAGTAAAAGAGTCCAGCCGCCGGTTTTATCCGGAACAAGCTTGTTTTTTAAGCGGATGTTGCCGAAAGTACCGCGCACCATAACTTCGTGATTGCCCCGCCGGGAGCCGAAGGAATTGAATTCATTCGGCTCTATTCCTTTACTTATAAGATATTTTCCTGCCGGGCTGTCTGCAGGAATTGTCCCTGCCGGTGATATATGGTCGGTTGTAACCATATTGCCGAGAAGGGCAAGCACTCTTGCATTTTTGATCTCCTCTAGTTTCGGAACGCTTGTTGTTATTTCATCAAAAAAAGGCGGATTTTTTATATATGTGGATTCAGCATCCCAGTTATAAAGAGCGCTCTCAGGAACGGGAAGGGATTTCCATTGTTCGGAGCCATCGAACACAGTGGAATATTCATTTTCAAACATCTCAGGAACGATAAGGGTTTCGAGAGCTGTCCTGATTTCTTCCGCCGATGGCCATATATCACCAAGAAAGACCGGTTTGCCGTTACTGTCAAATCCGAGAGGCTCGGTTTCAAAATCGATATCGATTTTTCCTGCTATGGCGTACGCAACTACAAGCGGCGGCGAAGCGAGAAAGTTGGCGCGGGTAAGAGGGGAAATTCTTCCTTCAAAGTTGCGGTTGCCGCTTAATACTGAAGCAACAACAAGATTGTTATCTCTGATTGCCTTTGAAACGGATTCGTTAAGAGGTCCGCTGTTTCCAATGCATGTAGTACATCCATAAGCAGTAATATGAAATTTGAGCTGCTTCAGATAATGCATGAGACCTGATGTTTCAAGGTAACGCGTCACTATTCTGGAACCGGGCGAAAGGCTTGTTTTTACCCAGGGCTTGATCGAAAGACCCTTCAAAACCGCTTTTTTTGCCAGAAGGCCTGCTCCTATTATAACAGAGGGGTTTGAGGTGTTGGTACAGCTTGTTATGGCTGCTATGACGACAGAGCCGTGATAAATGCTTGCCGCAACTCCGTCAATTTCTATATCAACAGGTTTCATCCCCGGTGCGTGAAACCCCGCGGTCTCTTCCTTAAACGCTTCCTTGACCTGAAAAAGGGGTACCCGCTCCTGCGGCCTGTTCGGGCCTGCGATACAAGGCTTAACAGTACTAATATCAAATTCAACCGTATCATTATATATATTGTTGCTGCCGTTATTTTCCAGGAAAAGACCCTGTTCTTTTGTATATTTTTCGACAAGCGAAACAAGATTACCTGGGCGGCCGGTTAACTTCAAATATTTCAAGGTTATATCATCTACAGGGAAAAACCCCATCGTTGCACCGTATTCAGGCGCCATGTTTGCAATGGTAGCACGGTCTTCTACTCCAAGATTTGATAATCCGGAGCCGTAAAACTCGACAAATTTTCCGACAACACCTTTTTTACGCAGAAGCTCGGTTATGTATAAAACAAGATCTGTTGCCGTTGTTCCATCCGGAAGCTTTCCTGTCAGCTTAACACCAAGAACTTCAGGAGTAATCAGATAATACGGATTTCCCAGCATCACCGCTTCAGCTTCTATTCCGCCCACACCCCATCCGAGAACCCCGGCTCCGTTTATCATCGTTGTGTGTGAATCAAGGCCGAGAACACTGTCCGGAAAAACCGTTTTTGTGCCGCCTTCTTCTTTTATGAAGACAATCCTTGCAAGGTATTCGAGGTTAACCTGGTGGCAAATTCCCGTTCCGGGAGGTACAACCCTGAAATTATCAAAATTCTTCTGGCCCCATCTTAAAAAAGTATATCGTTCCGAGTTGCGCATAAATTCATAACAGAGATTTTCTTCAAGCGAAGATTCTTTGCCGAAGGAATCAATCTGAACCGAATGGTCAATAATCAATTCCGCCGGAATTTTAGGATTGATTTTCAAAGGATCTCCGTATAGCCGTTTTGCGGCATCGCGCATGGCGGCCAGATCAACCACTGCAGGAACTCCCGTAAAATCCTGCAGCAATACACGGGCCGGTAAAAATGGTATCTCGCCATTGGCTTTATCGGGATTCCAGGAAGCCAGGCTCTCTATGTTTTTTGCGGTAAACAGGAGTCCGTCTTCATTTCTTAAAAGATTTTCGAGAAGGATTCTGATGCAAAAAGGAAGTTCCGATATATTATTAAAACCTGCATCGGCCAGTTTGTTAAGACTGAAATATGTGAAAGTCTGATTACCGGTGCAAAGAGATGCCCGCGTGTTAAAACTGTTTTTACAAACAGTCATATTACCTCCAAACAAATCTTCTATCAAAATCGGTTTCAAAGAAAACAGCTTGAAAAAAAGTCTCCTATATATTTAATCGGAAAACTTTACAACAGTTCCTTCAACAACAATTGTTTCCGGAGAACATTTTTTCTTTTATTCTTGACATGATTTTGTAACTTGATTATAGACTTCACTTCGTATGAGAAGTTGCATTTCAGCTGTCTAAATGTTTATATTTTCTGGCTTAAATAGTAAAGCAGGCCTTAAATATAGTAAGGATTTGGGAGTGGTTCTTAAATATGCGACTGGACGAGCTGTTAACTCAAAAGAAAACAGCTATTATTGATAAATGGTTTGATGTTGTTGCAGATACCTATCCTGCCGACACGGCCGGATTTATCAAAAGGCAGAAAGATCCTTTTGCAAATCCGGTCGGAGGCACTACGCAAAAGAGCCTCACAGTCCTTATGGATGAACTGCTCGGGGAAATGAATCATGATAAAATAGATTCTTTTCTCGACCCCATCATAAGGATAAGGGCTGTTCAGGATTTCACACCCTCCAGGGCAATTTCATTTGTCTTTTCTTTAAAAAAAATAATCAGAAACCAATTAAATAAAAGTGATTTTAACGATCATCGAATTTTAGCTGAACTGTTCGAATTTGATCTGAAAATTGATTTGATCGGATTAACAGCTTTCGACATTTACATGAAGTGCAGAGAAAAAATCTACCAGATAAAAGCAAATGAAGAAAAAAACAGAACCTTTTCTGCATTTGAAAGAGCCGGCTTGATTAAAGAACTTCCGGGCAGTGGGCCGGAACTTGCATAAATTATAATCATATTTAATAATTACGGCTTGAGATAATGAGCCTGTCTAAGTTTCAGATGACTCTTATAAGCCGTCTCGAGCCATAGAGCGAGGTAATGTTAAATGAATGTAAAGTACATGTTCTCACTCGTTGCGGTAACTCTTTTGTTTCTGCTTGCCTATGTTGGAGTTGAAGCGGCAGGTCTTCAAGTCCTGTTCGGGATTGTCATCCCTTACGCGGCTATTATTGTTTTTATCGTCGGGGTTACAAATCGTGTGATAGGATGGGCTCGATCTCCTGTGCCATTCAGAATCCCTTCAACCTGCGGGCAGCAGAGATCCCTTCCGTGGATAAAAGCATCTGAATTGGATAATCCATTCACGACGCCGGGTGTTATAGCAAGGATGTTTTTAGAAATACTCTTTTTCCGATCTTTATTCAGGAATACAACATCAAAGCTTGGTGAAGGGCCCAAGATTTATTTTAGCCTTGAAATGTGGCTCTGGCTTGGCGCTCTTGCTTTTCACTGGTCTTTTCTTACAGTTATCGTCAGACATCTGAGGCTTTTTACCGAGCCGGTTCCTTTCTGGATAGGGCTTCTCGAAAAGGCAGACGGGTTTTTTCAGGTCGGAGTACCCGGAATTTTCTTGTCCGGGGTAGTGCTGCTTGCCGCTGTTTTTTATCTTTTTTTAAGAAGAGTCATTATTCCCCAGGTTAATTATGTGTCGCTCTCACAGGACTTTTTCCCGCTTTTTCTGATTTTCGGAATAGCTTTCACAGGAATTTTGATGCGCCATTTTGCAAAAACTGATGTTATCGGGGCAAAACAGCTTGCAATGGGTCTTGTCACTTTTCATCCGACAATTCCCCAGGGAATCGGCGGTATTTTTTATGTCCACATATTTTTTGTAAGTGTGTTGCTGGCTTATTTCCCTTTCAGCAAGCTTATGCATATGGGTGGTATTTTTATGAGTCCAACAAGGAATCTGCCGTGCAACACCCGTGCAGTCAGACATATCAATCCATGGAATTATCCTGTAGAAACACATACGTATGAAGAGTATGAAGAAGAATTCAGGGCAAAAATGATAGAGGCTGGATTGCCGGTTGAAAAGGAGTAACTAATGTCGGGTCCAAAACCAAATGAGCTGATAGAAAAAATAGATTACAATCCTCCTCAAAAAGGATGGATGGATGTCCCTGTCAAAATCAGAAAGGGCATGTACTGTTACGCATCAAACCCTAAAAGCGTGGAATATGTCCATCTTCCACATGCGAGGCCATGGAATCCGCTTGAAGAAGACTGGAAGCTTCCGGACAACTGGAAAGAGATAGTTCATAACGCTTTCAGGGAAAGGCTTGACAGGTTCCGTTCGTTCAAAGTTTTTATGGATATATGCGTAAGGTGCGGAGCATGCGCGGATAAATGCCATTTCTTTATCGGGACAGGCGATCCCAAAAATATGCCTGTTTTAAGGGCCGAACTTCTCCGCTCGGTTTACAGAAATGATTTTACGACGGCAGGAAAAATCCTTGGGAAAGTTGCAGGGGCGCGGGAGCTTACTCTGGATGTGCTGAAAGAATGGTGGTACTATTTCTTTCAGTGTACCGAATGCAGGCGCTGCTCGGTGTTTTGCCCTTACGGCATCGACACAGCCGAGATAACGATAATGGCCAGAGAGATATTCAACCTCCTCGGTCTTAACATCGACTGGATAGCGACCCCTGTTGCAAACTGTTACAGAACAGGAAACCATCTTGGAATTCAGCCCCATGCTTTCAAGGAGATGATTGAATTCTTTGTAGACGACATAGAGGAAAAGACGGGTGTCAAGGTTGAGCCTTCATTCAACAAGAAGGGCGCCGATATACTGTTCGTCACTCCCTCCGGGGATGTCTTTGCGGATCCGGGCACCTACACTGCCATGGGCTACCTGATGCTTTTCCATTACTTAAAGGAGCAGGGTCTTAATGTTACATGGAGCACATATGCATCAGAAGGCGGAAACTTCGGGTTTTTCACTTCCCATGAAATGATGAAACGTCTTAATTCAAAGATGTATGCCGAAGCGAAGCGTCTTGGTGTAAAGTGGATTCTCGGCGGGGAGTGCGGGCATATGTGGCGTGTCATAAACCAGTATATGGATACGATGAACGGTCCGGCCGATTTTCTTGAAGAGCCGATTTCTCCCATAACGGGGACTAAATTTACAAACGCAAAATCTACCAAAATGGTACATCTGTCTGAATTTACGGCAGATCTTATCTATCACAATAAGCTGAAACTTGATAAAAGCCGCAATGATAACCTGATAGTCACCTACCATGATTCGTGTAACCCTGCCAGGGGAATGGGCCTTTTTGATGAACCGAGATATGTCATAAATAGCGTATGCAACCATTTTCATGATATGCCGAGAAATACCATCAGGGAACAGACCTTTTGCTGCGGCAGCGGATCGGGTCTTAATGCCGGGGAAGATACAGAACTGAGGCTGTGCGGCGGTCTTCCGAGGGCCAATGCGGTAAAACATGTTCATGAAAAATTCGGGGTAAATATGCTGGCCACTATTTGCGCCATCGACAGGGCGGCTCTTCCGCCGCTTATGGATTACTGGGTTCCGGGAGTAGGCGTTACCGGTCTTACCGAGATGGTTGCAAATGCCTTGATAATGCCGGGTGAAGCCGAAAGAACTACCAACCTGCGCGGCGAGCCGCTTCCAGGAATGGAGGAGTAAAATGTCTGAAGAAAAAAAGATATACAATAAAGGTGTAGTTGTTGCCGGTCTCATAATATTTGCAGTTATTTTCATGTTTCCTTTCTGGTATAATTTAGGGAAAGCCGCCCCGGTTCCGGAGCCTGTACTTACTGAGAAGGCTAAAGCCGCAAAAGAGTGTATTGAGCCCAAGTCCTTCATGAAAGCCGGGCACATGCAGATTCTTAATGACTGGAGAAACTCGGTTGTGCGGGATGAAAACAGAGTTTATGTCAGCAGCAAAGACAAAGAATTTGATATGAGCCTGTCCAACACATGCTTGGATTGCCATTCAAATAAGGCCGATTTTTGTGATAAATGCCACAATTATGCATCGGTGAATCCTTACTGCTGGGATT
>JAUYEO010000290.1 GCA_030689795.1 Desulfobacterales bacterium
ATTTAACGGGCTTCCTTTTGCGGGACAAGGAGAAGTAACTGAAAACATGGAGCTTGTTGTGAATGGATCAAACAGCAGAAAGCATGATTCCGAAACTAGATATATATCTATATCCATATCTATATCTATAGACGATTTGAAAAAAGCATGGAAACGGCCTTTTGGAGACCTGATATGAGTGATGTTAAAGTCCTGGTTCTTGCCGGTTACGGCCTCAACTGCGATCATGAAACTGCTTATGCTTTTGAGCTTGCCGGAGCGAAAGCCGAAAGAGTGCATATAAATTCTCTTATTGATGGAAGCGCTCAACTGGAATCGTTTCATATAATGGCTTTTGTCGGAGGTTTCGGGTGGGGAGATGATCATGGAGCCGGTGTAATTCAGGCCGTGAAATTAAAGACAAGAATTGGTGATAAAATCCTTGAATTTGTCGAAAAAGGAAATCTTGTTATAGGTATTTGCAACGGATTTCAGGCAATTGTGAATATGGGGCTTTTGCCCGGATTTAATAACAACTATACCGAACGATCCGTTGCGCTTACTTTCAATGACAGCGGGAATTTCAGGGATGACTGGGTGACTCTTAAAATCAACACCGCGTCTTCCTGTGTGTTTACCAAGGGTCTGGATAATGTCGAGCTTCCCGTAAGACACGGGGAAGGAAAGTTTTATTCGACTGAACCGGTCATCAGGAGGCTTATTGAAAATAACCAGGTTGTTATTCAATATGCAATGCCCGGAGGCTCTCCGGCTGAAGGAAGATTTCCCTTTAATCCCAACGGCTCTGTAAAAGATATAGCAGGAATATGCGATTCCAGCGGCCGCATATTCGGTCTTATGCCCCATCCCGAAGGCTATAATCATTTCACAAACCATCCGGGTTGGACGAGGCGTAAAGAGATGATGAAACGTCTTGGCAATGATGATTATCTATCGGAAACTCCGGCAGGCATACGCATGTTTAAAAATGCGGTTGAATATGTAAAGTAGTAGCCCCGACCCCCGAACGGTTACCTGTTTTTTCAGTTAATTGAAAATTAGTCTTGACTATTTTTCAGTACTGTGAATAATAGTCGACATGGAAAGCCGAAAAATATATCTTAAAATCTGGCAGAGCCTTAGCGTCGGCAAGCACATGGTCTTTCTGGCAGGACCGCGCCAGGCCGGTAAAACAACGCTGACCCAGATCATCTCCCGCAGTTTTACGAATCATCTTTATCTTAACTGGGATATTGCCGAACATAGATCCAGCTTTATAGAAAACCCCATCTTCTTCGAAGCGATTGAACGCAAGGATGCATCAACCCCGTTGATTGTATTCGATGAAATACACAAATACAAAGACTGGAAAAACTATCTTAAAGGAATCTGCGATCAGTTTCACAAGGATTTTCTGTTTCTCGTTTCCGGCAGCGGACGCCTGGATCTATATCAAAAAGGCGGAGATTCTCTGGCTGGAAGATACTTTCTGTTTCATTTGTGGCCATTTACCATCTCCGAACTCGCAGAAAGAAATCAGGAGATGGAATCCTTTTTGAAAAACCCTTTGCAGATCACGATGGAAAATGCCGCCGGGCTTAAGGATATCTGGGACAGGCTGTCTGAATTGAGCGGATTTCCGGAGCCTTTTTCAAGCGGTAAAAAAACACACTATCGCCGATGGTCAAATACCTATTCACAACAACTCATCAGGGAAGATATCAGGGACTTAACCGGCGTGAAATCCGTGGGTGGTATGGAGTTTTTGTATCTTCTGCTGCCATCAAAGACAGGAAGTCCTGTTTCTATCACCTCGCTGGCGGGTGACTTGAAAGTGGCATATAACACGGTTTACAACTGGCTGTCTGTTTTTGAGCGATACTTTCTCATCTTTAGCATATCACCGTGGACACAAAAAATTGCCCGGGCCATTCAAAAGGAGCGAAAGGTTTATCTCTGGGACACCCCGCGCATTAGTGACCCGGGAGCCCGATTTGAAAACATGGTTGCCTTGGAACTGTGGCGGGCGGTAACAGGGTGGTCAGATATGGGGCTGGGAATCTTTTCGCTCCATTTTCTCAAGAACAAAGAACAGCAGGAAGTGGATTTTTTGATTGCAAACGAGGGCCGGCCAATTCTTTTGATTGAGGCCAAGCTCTCAGAAACACAGCCCTCTGCCGCGCTGAAAAAATTTCAGCTTGCGCTGAAAATACCGGCTGTTCAACTCATCGATGAAAGCAGGGGCTACCGTCTGGTTCGAAACGACAACCAACATATTCTGATAGCACCCGCTTATCAGTGGCTTGCAGGGTTGCCTTAGTTCCTGGTAACTATTCAGCCACAGATTCACACAGATGAACGCAGATAGTTTTAAATACAAAGAAATAAAAGAAAAAATCAGTGATGATCCGCGTAGATCGGTGGCTGAGTAGTTACAGTTATTTTATTGCAACGGCTTGCTTTGTGAAAAGTCTTTCGCCGCGGCGGACTATGTCGTGCTGCATTTCCTTGAACCTCTGATCCTTGACCTTAAAATAATTTAATAGTTCTATAAAATGTTTTAATGGTTTTCGGTAAATCGCAATCCCTCCTCTTTAAATTGAGTCGTACTGGTTCAAAATTTTTACATATAATATTCATAAGTTTTTCAATTAGTTGTTCTGATAATTCATCTTCAGTGAGCCATTTTATACCGTAATTGTTGATGAAAATCGGCATGGCACAGGATTTGTATCGTATGTGTGCGGGATTGCTGTCAGCTTCTTTAGAAACATAAAGATCAGGCCGGGAGAATAAGCATGCGTAACAAAGCAGGTTTCTCGATGCTCGAATTGATGATTGTAGTGGGCATTATTGCCATTTTATCCGCAATTGTAACGCCCAATCTTATCGGGTGGTATCAGCATCAGGGACTGAGAAGCGCGGTTGTTGAGCTGCAGAGTAACCTGCAACTGGCGAAGATGTCCGCCGTAAAACAGAACCAGGGTTGCAGCGTAATCGTTAATGCCGGCGCAGGAAGCTATAATATCCCATGCATTGGGAAAACCGTATCTCTCGGTACTTATAACGGTGGCGTCGTATTTGACAGCCCCAATGGGTCGGCAACCGCGGGTGTTCTCACATTTACTTCAAGAGGTATTTGTACACCCTTCGGGAGCATTTATTTAACAAATCAAGATAATTCGGCATATTACAGGACTCAGGTGTTTATATCCGGGGGAGTTGCTACCTCGAAATGGAATGGCGCTATCTGGGAATAGGAATTTTAGACATGACTTATCTTAGAAATAACTTTCGGGGAAATAACTTTCAGGGAAATAACTTTCGGGTTGATTTCCGTTATGCAAGTTCAAACGAGGGTATTACATTAATCGAACTCATGGTCGCCATGGCGGTTGCCGGAATCGTTCTTATGGCCATATATTCCGCCTACCATACTCAATCTACAATATACAGGACGCAAAGCGTTGAACTTGCCATGCAGCAGAACTTAAGGGGTGCGGTTTACCTTCTTGAAAGCGAGATAAGGATGGCGGGTTATGATATGAACGATACCGGCAATTTCGGGATAATCGATATCAGATTTCGCAATATCGACGATGATCTCGATTTGAATGGAAACAGTTCCATTACATTTACATCCGATTTGGATGATGATGGTATACGGGATATGGTTGCTGATTCTGATCCTGTTACAAATGATATTGCTGATCCTGGTTCCGCTTTACCCAAAAACGAAAAGATATCTTTTTGCATATACGATAATCCGGTTGCAACTCCCGACGGAATACTTGATATGGCGAGAAACAATGGTGGAGGCAGGCAGATAATAGGGGAAAGCATTGTTGCGCTTGGTCTGGCTTATGCTTTTGACAATGACGGAGACGGCAGGCTTGATCTCTCGCCTAATGGAAATGTTATATGGGCTATCGACAGTGATAATGACAATGATCTTGACCGGAATCTCGATACCAATGATGACGGCGAAATAGACGACGTTGACGATACCAATGGTGATGGAATAATAGAAGGAACTGCACTAGGTACGAACGTGGCTGTCGGCAACATAAGGGCTGTAAAGAGCTGGATTTTGGCAAGAACAAAAACGCCCATGTTAAAATATTTGGATAACAATACTTATGTTGTCGGTAACAGAAGAATATCACCGACAGCCCTGGGAACGCGGAATTACAAGCACCAGCTTCTTGTTTCAACAAATAATTGCAGGAATCTCGGGATGCAGTAACTCTATCTTTCGACGGGCTTGTATCAGCAGGGATTTCTCCTCCACTTTCGGAGGGGAACAGGAAAAGGAGCAGGAAATGTTCGGTAAAAATGCAGAAAAATCAAACGGCAGAACCGATGAAAGAGGATTCTCATTGATTGAAGTAATGATTGCGCTTGCAATATTTTCAATCGGCATTCTGGGTGTTGCAAGCATGCAGATTTTATCGGTGAATTACAACAGCCACGCAAGAAGAACAACTGAGGGTACATCTTTGGGTGTTGAGCGGATGGAAAGACTCATGACTCTTCCTTATGCTGATGCCGATCTTAACGATACAACTAATCCCCACACGGTTACCAGTGGGATTTATGGTATAACATGGAATGTAACCGATAATGTCGATAACAAGATAATAAATATGACTGTTTCATGGACAGCCATGGGAGTAACAAAGAATATTCTGCTCAACTATATCAAGCCTCAGGATATTTGAGATTAAGAATGACGGCATCATAAAAAGTATAACACCCTGTCACTCCCGTGAAAACGGGAGTCCAGAAGTATTTAAAAAGATCCGCCGCGGCGGACTTCCGCGGGAATGACGAAAAAGGGAAAATCAGATTGAAAGGTTCCGGTTTATGAAAAAAACTGCACAGATATTAAGAAATGAGGAAGGATCTGTAATCCTTGTCGCCATGATCATAATGGTGCTTCTGCTTGTCATGGGGATAAGCGCGACAAACATGAGCAGCATCGAAATGCAGATTCTTCGTAACGCCATATTTCAAAAACAGGAGTTTTACTTTACCGAGGGCGGCATGGTGGAAGTGGCGACCGATGTCAATCTGGCAAGCGCGGACAGGGTGGGAACAGCAGCAGGCCGGACAAGTGAAGACAACACTTACGCAGTCACAAACATAGATACACCCGTGATACTAACGGAAACCGTGTATGATAATACCAGGTATGAAAACCCGACAGCGGCTGAGGTCAATAATTATACAGATGCAAGTTGGCCGGTTAATTATGACGGGAGCGGGAATGAATATGCATACAGGGTCTATTTTAAAGGCCAGGGGCCGATGCCGAAAGGTTATGGAGCCGGTTTCGGCTCTTACATATTTGACATAACGGTAAGAAAACAGAGCGCCGATGCAGCTTCGGCTGCATCCACTATCATAAATGAAGGATTCAGGAAGATCGGGCCCAAGGGCTGATGTTCAGTTTAAATCGGCCGTATATAAGGAGGAGATTATGAAACCGAATATAAAGTCAGTTAGTAGAACAAATGGCGGAAATAAAATTAAGCCGGGTATTTTTTACGGTATTTTAATACTCTTATTTCTGTCTGCAGCCGGCGCCATCGTTTCCTTTGCAGACGACACGGACATATACAAGCCGAAGGTAAAGCACAATGTAATGATCCTGATGGATTCATCAGGAAGCATGGCATGGCCTATTTATGAAAATACGATAAATTATGCCGAGTTTTATGACTATGTATGCGTAAACAGGAGCACCTGGACCGATTCCTATGATGAAGCTGATACAGATGGGAGTAATCATGGAATAAACGCTTCATATTATGGGCCAGGAACCCCTCCAAAAAAGGAAAGAACGAAAATATATTTAATTTACGCGAATACGGGATATTCAACCAGCCTGACAGGCGATGCCGGAAACCCCGGACTTTCCTGGTATTTAGACGGCTCTGCCGATATGGGTACTTATCTGAGTTCAGATGGTGAGCTTGTGGATGCGGAAGGGGATAAACCTCAAAATGATGATGGATCAGCAAACCCTGCCTATGGTGGCCGCATTAAAACGGTGGATGTTGTGGTTGGAGGTGAAACGGTTAAGATGATAACCATTGACGGGCAGCGTCTCCCGAATGGGAAAGATATTGCCCTTCACGACTGGCGTGACAACCCCGACGGCTCAAGGGTTGACAACGGTTTATCAGGCATGGTCCAGGCGCCTGGATATTATTTCAGCGGTTATTTTAAGAATGGTATAAGCTCTGCTGAAAGAAATAGAATAGTGACTGATCCTCTCTCATGTTATACATCCGATCCTTTAGTTGCGAAAGCTGCGGCAGACCCGGAACGATGTTATTTTTTCGCAACCGGCAACTATATCAACATGCAGATGGTTTTTAATCTATGGGTTTATGCAGGAAGCTGGAAAAAAGCGTGGTCCTACTGCGAATATCCTCCGGGAGTGACTTACCAGACCGTTCCTTTTAATCTTGTTTCCAAGAATTATTCCGGCAATGCCCCGCAAAATTATGATTCAAACGCCGACTCCACCGTAAACTATGTTATTTATAACGCACTGTCGGGCAAAATGAAGATCTATTTCAGCGATATTCTCCTCTGGTATAATAATAATAACCAGTGCGACAGGATTGAACTCTATGATGAAAACGGAGATCTCAAATATACATATAAGAACAAATCGGCAGCGTTCTGGTCGGACTGGGTGACAGGGAAAAAAATTACCGTGCGGTATGTAACGTATAACAATGTTCAGAATCGGAAATGGAAAATCGATAAATACCAGTACGAGTCGATTGGCACAGGGGGAACGTACAAGTTTGATATCAGGCTTGCTGTTGCGAAAGAGGCAATAATTAATGTTATTGAAACCACGAGAGGCAAGATCAACTGGGGCCTTATGACATTCGATAAATCAGGCGGTGCTGACGGCGGTGAACTTCCCCCCCAGGTGCCTATAAACCCCAGTTTCAATGACGATCAGCAGAAACAGAGCATCATAAACCAGCTTGGAAATATAACAGCAACAGGTGGCACACCCCTTGGCGAGGCCCTGCAGGATGTTTTTACATATTTTCACAGTCACATCAACCAGATTCACAGGGACTGCAACAAGAACTTTGTTATCACATTGACCGACGGGTTCGCGTCAGCAGACACCGAGTGGGCCAGGATATCGAGTACTCTCAATTTCCAAACGAATGCCGCTCTTCATGACAGCGTCCAGTACACGCTTGATCCTATGCAGTATTCGACTCCGGCAAATGATTACTATGACGACATAGCGGGCTATATGTATTCACATAGCTGGCTTGATTATACGGCTGTGGCAGAGGCGAACAGGGAGGATTCCGCTGACAATTTAACTGTCCATAATATCGGTTTCAGCCTCGATTCGCCTATGCTGCAGCATGCTTCTGATTTGGGAGGCGGTATTTACCTTACGGCATATTCAAAAGACCAGCTTGTAAGCGCGTTCCATGCCCTCGGCATCCTGATCGGCGAATATACGTCATATACCGCGCCGGTTGTTTCCGTTGACGAGGCGAACAGGGTGCAGTCCGGCGATAAGCTCTACATGGCTCTTTTCAAGCCCAACCAGGATACTTACTGGTCCGGAAACCTCAAGAAATACGGTCTTGCCTATGGCATAGCTACAGGCTGCGGAAGGAATAAGGAATGGTTTGTTGTGGACAAAACCGGAAAGGAAGCCACAACATGCGACGGTGAAATGATCCCGGAGAGTTCATCTTTCTGGTCAACGGTAAATGACGGCGGCGAGGTTGAAAAAGGAGGCGCTGGTAAAAAGCTTTATGATTCAATTCCATCCAGTGTTGCCAATCCTATCACCACGAGTAACGCCGGCAGTATCAGAAATATTTATACAAAAACAAGCGCTTCATCGGGCCTTGTGAGAGTTGCTACCGATACCAGTACTCTTACAAATGCCGATTTTGGTGTTGGCGCAGTGGGCGATCCTGACGCGGATATGGACAGGTACAAGATAATAAACTTTTTGTACGGATACACATACGATGCCCACGACGGGACAACCGGAACTCTGGGGGCTCCGGTTGAAAAGAGTTCCTGGCCGATGGGCCCGATAATTCATGCAACACCCAAGATCATCGATTATTTAGACACCGACGGCAGCCTTCTTCATCGCTATATTGCCGTTGGAGCAAACGACGGCATGCTGCATGTCTTTGATGATGCTGACGGGAGGGAGATATTTGCCTTTGTTCCGACCGCTGTGCTTACAAAATTGCAGGAATTTGATCCGACTCTTGCCGAGCCGAAGAGAAAAGTTTATACGGTGGACAGCTCTCCGATGCTCATAAAAAAATCAGACGGAGATCTTCTCCTTGTTTTCGGCTTGAGGCGCGGCGGAAGAGCCTATTACGCCCTTAATGTTACAAGTCCAACACCCAGCTCCTGGAGCTTTGAGTGGGAGGTAAGCAACAACACATCCGGCATGGGAGAGCTTGGTTATACCATGCCGATGCCTCAGCCTCTCAAGATAAAAACAGGAGATACAACCTATAAAAATGTTCTGCTTATTCCCGGCGGTTATGATGTGGCTGAAGACAGGCCCATAGCAACTGCCAACAATGACTATTACCTTACAACAACTCACTATGATACAATGGGACGCGGCATATTTTTAGTTGATGCCGCTTCGGGGCTTCCGCTTAACGGGACTGATTTC